>NZ_JAKMSK010000020.1:0-13925 GCF_025772605.1 Campylobacter sp. CNRCH_2016_0050h
TAATTAAACTAAACCCTTAATGGGTTTAGTTTGAGTGATATAAGATTTTATTAGCAGATACTTGATAAAATGCTATAATCTTGCTTTAAATTTTTTAAAGGTTTTTTATGGCTGCTGATGATCAAGAGAAAACAGAAGAACCCACATCCAAGAAAATAGAAGATGCGCGACAAGAAGGAAATGTCCCAAAAAGCCAAGATGCATCTGCTGTGGCTGTACTTATTATAGCTGTGGTTGTGGTGTTGTTTATGATGCCTTTTATAGGTGAGAGAATTAGCGGTTTATATCGTTTTTATCAAAGTTTTATAGGCATTGAAATTGATTTAAAGATTTTACAAAAAATCATTATAAAAACTATGATAGAGATGTTTATTATGGTATTGCCCATTACTTTAGTAATTATGGTAGCGGGTGTGCTTGGAAATCTAATGCAGTTTGGTTTTATTTTTACTACTAAGCCCATTACTCCAAATTTTAATAAAATTAATCCTATTAACGGACTTAAAAATCTTTTTTCTTTAAAAAAGATTATTGAAGCTTTGAAAATTATACTTAAAGTCGGTGTTGTATTTGGTATAGCTTTTGTTTTTTTATTGCAATTTATGAAAGAACTTCCTAGAGTAGAACTTTATACGATTTATCCACAACTTTTATGGCTTAGGGATAAAGCTATTATACTTGCAGCTATTGTTATTATAGCTTTTTTGATTATAGGGCTTTTAGATGTACTTTTGGTAAGGTATCAATACTTTAAAAACTTACGCATGAGTAAGCAAGAGGTTAAAGATGAATTTAAACAAAGCGAGGGAGACCCTTTAGTAAAAGGAAGAATTCGTCGTTTGCAAATGGAAGCAGCAAGGCGTAGAATGGTGCAAGATGTTGCTAGTGCTGATGTTGTGATTACTAACCCTACCCACTATGCGGTTGCTTTGCGTTATGATAGTTCCAAAGAAGCTGCACCAAAAGTTTTAGCTAAGGGGGTGGATTTTTTAGCTTTGCGTATTAAAGATATGGCATATGAATACAATGTTATGATTTATGAAAATCCTCCTTTAGCTAGAGAACTTTATAAAGCTTGCGAGGTAAATGATCTTATTCCACCAGAGCTTTTTAAAGCAGTGGCAGAGGTTTTAAGCTTTGTCTATACTTCCAATAGACAAAAATTTGCCGATAGATTAAAATAAATTTAGCTTTTTAATTAAACTTATAATAGTCATAGTTATAGAAAGGGTGTAAATACCTAAAAGTGCTATGCGGTGGGATTTAAGATTGATTTTTTCCATGATTTTTATACCAAGATAAACCCCTAGCATAGAGCTAAATCCTACTAAGCTTCCATTTTGTAACACTTCTTTATCAATGATGTCATTATATACAAAAGAACTAATTCCTGAAATTGAAGCAAATATTACAAAAAATAAACTAAGTGGCACTACTTTTTTAGTATCATAGCCTAAAAAATAAGCTAAAATAGGGGTAATTAAAAGCCCACCACCAATTCCTAAAGATATAGCAAAAATTCCTGTAAATACGCCACAAATTAGCAAAATAGAATTTTTTAAGATATTAGAGTGGTTAATGTTTCCAATGGTGCTTTTTTGATTAAAAGCAAATTTTAAGAAGAATACAATACTCACGCATAGAAAAATACTTGTTAAGGTTATATCTGAAAAATATGAGAGTAAAAGCCCGCTAAACATCGCACCTAAAAAGCCTCCAAAGCCTATGATAAGTCCATCTTTTAAGATTAAATTTTTCTTTTTATAGTTTAAATAGGAACCAAAAATAGAAGCAAAAATCATTTGTACAACAGAAATTGCAACAGCATGATGAGAGCTAAGTCCTAAAGTAAGCATGAAAGGAACGATAATCATACCACCACCTATGCCAAAAACCCCTGAAGCCATACCTGAAAAAATTCCTATAATCATATAAGGAAGTAAAGTTAAATCCATAATTTATAAACCTTTAAATAAAAAATATTGTAACAAAATAAAATTTATTTATCTTTAGAAAATATAATCATAGTCGATTTATGATGATTATAAAGATTTTTTGGAGTTAATATGAAATTTTGTAAAAAATGCGTTATGCCAGATACTAAGCCTGATTTGCATTTTAATGATGAGGGAATTTGTGATGCGTGTTGCTCGCAAGAAGCTAAAAATCATGAGATAAATTGGCAAGAGCGTGAAAAAGAATTTCTAGAACTCGTTAAAAAATATAAAAAACATCCTGTGTATGATTGTGTGATAGGAGTAAGTGGTGGTAAGGATTCTACCTTTCAAGTTTTAAAATGTCTTGAACTTGGACTTAATCCTTTGTGTGTTTGTTTTGAACCAAGTATCCCTACTAAAATAGGTAAAAAGAATTTAAAAAATTTAAATAACCTTGGTGTTGATTTAATCCATATCAAAAGAAATCCTTTGGTGTATAAAAAATTAGCCCGCGAAGCTTTTATAAGAACGGGTGATAATGAATGGCAAAACCATTTGGGGATTTTTACATGTGTTCCAAAAGTAGCTGTTGCTTTTGGTATTCCTTTGATTATTTGGGGAGAAAGTCCGCAGATTGAGTATGGTGGGCCAGCTAGCTCTAAAGAAAAAAACACTTTAGGTAGAGAGTGGCTTGAAGAATTTGGCGGACTTTTGGGTAATAGAATTTCTGATATGATTGGTGTTGATGGTATTAGAGAAAAGGATTTATATTTTTATACTTATCCAAGCGATGAAGAGCTTCAAAGAGTAGGAGTTACAGGGTTATTTTTGGGATATTATTTTAAATGGGATTATAAGTATAATTTAAAATTAGCCCAAGAAAATGGCTTTAAAACTAGTACAAAACCAGTTGAAACTACTTATGAGAATTTTGAAAATTTAGATTGTTATTCAAATCATGTGCATGATTATTTAAAATACTGCAAATATGGTTTTGGAAGAGCTACGGATAATGCGTGCTTGGATATAAGACTTGGCTATATTAGCCGTGAAGAGGGCGTGAGACTTGTAAATAAATATGATGGAAAGCCACCTAAAAAGGCTATTAAGAAGTATTTGGAATTTAGTGGTTTTAGTGAAAAAGAATTTGAAAAAATTGTCGATTCTTATACTAATAAAAAGATATTTAAACGCG
The DNA here is from genome assembly GCF_025772605.1 of Campylobacter sp. CNRCH_2016_0050h. Taxonomy (NCBI): domain Bacteria; kingdom Pseudomonadati; phylum Campylobacterota; class Epsilonproteobacteria; order Campylobacterales; family Campylobacteraceae; genus Campylobacter; species Campylobacter sp. CNRCH_2016_0050h. Next base: position 3,133 of record NZ_JAKMSK010000020.1, read on the forward strand.
ATGAAAATGGTAAATTCTTAAGAGATAGTGATGGATCATTGATAAAAAAAGATGAGTTTGTTTTGAAATGATTTGTATTGTTGATTATCATCTTGGAAATTTTAAATCTGTTTTGAAAGCTTTTGAAAAACTTAATCAAGAAGTGATTATAAGTTCTAAAAAAGAAGATATAAAAAATGCCTCTAAATTAGTTTTACCGGGCGTTGGATCTTTTAAACAAGGTATGGAAAATTTAAAAAAACTTGCACTAGATGAGTTTTTAAAAGAATGTGTTTTAAAAGATAAAAAGCCTATTTTGGGGATTTGTCTTGGTATGCAACTTTTTGCTAGTAAAGGGTATGAGGGCGGAGAGTGTGAAGGGCTTGATTTTATAAAAGCAAAGGTTTTGAAATTTGATTTAAGTAAAGAAAAATTATTGCATAGTGGTTGGGATGATTTACAATTTAGTGATAAAAAAAGCAAGTTATTTGATGGAATTTTAGAAAAAAGTGATTTTTATTTTGTGCATTCTTATTATGTAGAGTGTTTAGAAAGTGTGGAAACTTCTTTTTGTGAGTATGAAAAACCTTTTTGTGCAAGTTTTGAAAAAGATAATATTTTTGCTGTGCAATTTCACCCTGAAAAAAGCCAAAATGTAGGTTTGAAACTTTTGGAAAATTTTGCAAATTTAAAGGCCTAGTATGCTTAAAACAAGAATTATACCTTGCGTGTTATTAAAAGATCATCAGCTTGTAAAAAGTATCAATTTTTCTTCTTTTAGAACTATAGGGCATGTAATAAGCACAGCTAGGATATATAATGCTAGAAATGTTGATGAGCTTATAGTTTTGGATATCAATAAAAATGGTGTTATAGATTTTGAAAGCTTAGAAGATATAGCTAATGAGTGCTTTATGCCTTTAACTATTGGAGGTGGGATTAGAACTTTAGAAGATATTAGAAAAGTGTTAGATATAGGTGCTGATAAAATTAGTATTAATTCTATGGCTTTGCAAGATCCAGATTTTGTCAAAAAGGTGGCAAATACTTTTGGAAGCTCTTGTGTAGTATGCTCGATTGATGTAAAAAAATACAAAAATAAATTTAAAGTTTTTAATAATGAAATTTTAGATATTGATCCGCTAGAACTTGCATTAAAATACGAATCTTTAGGAGCAGGGGAGATACTTTTAACAAGTGTTGATAAAGAAGGAAGTTCTTTGGGGTATGATTGGGAATTGCTAGAGTATTTCAAAGGTAAATTAAAAATTCCACTCATTATCAATGGAGGACTTTCTAAGCCTCAAGATGGGGTAAAAGCCATACAACTTGGTGCGAATGCATTGGCTGGTGCTTATGTATTTCATTTTAGTCAATATACTCCAAATGATGTTAAAAATGAGCTTTTAAAAAATGATATCCCCGTGAGGATTGTTTAAATTTACAAAATAAAAATTATTATCTTCTTTAATAACTTCAAAACCATGTTTTAAATATAAATTCAAAGCTTTTGTATTTTCTTTAAAAACACATGCGTTTAAAGTTTGAACTTTTAAAACATTGAAAGCATAGTTTTTAACTTCTTGCATTAAAAGCTCACCTACGCCTTTTTTTATACCATAAAGCCCAAATTCACAGGATAATTTTATGATATTATTAAAATATATTACTCCCAGTTTCTCGTTATTTTTTATCAACAAAAAATATTTTTTATTTTTGTTTTTGTTTAGTTCTTTTAAAAATATTAAGTGATTTTTATAATTTATATTTTTTGTTTTCATAAATTTAGAGATATTTGGAGAATTTCTTATATAAAAAATTTCCTTTTTTTCTTCTTTTGTAAGATTAGTAAAATTTTTATAAAAAATCACTTTATAACCTTTACACTTTTAAACACTTCAGCATATTGAAGACCAACTCTCATTCCTTGGTATTGTGCATTTATTTTTATTCCCTCTAAGCTTCTTGGATGGGGATAATTTCTTAGTTCTGATTGATAAAAAGACATAGCTTTTAGCTTCAAATCAAGCGTCTCACTAATATCAAAAAATACATCAGGTTGAAAGCTTAATGGATAGTTCCATTCTGTACTCGAAAGAATTTCAAAACTATAAATTTCTTTAACACTTTCTTCTTGTAGAGATCTTGTAGCAGTAATTGTTGCTTTGTATGTAATTTGATGGTCTATATTGAGATCTTTTTCATAATGTGTGAAAATTATATTTGGTTTAATTTCATTTTTAACTTCTTCTATACTCTTGACTATTTCTAATAATGGTATTTTATCAAAAGCATTATCAGGAAAAAACTTTCTAAAAACTTTTTTAATGCCTAAAAGATTATTTGCTTTAAATAACTCATCTTCTAAAATTTCTTGTTCATTTTCACTATTTATATCTCTGCTTGTTTTACCTTCTCCAAGTATTAAAGTATAAGCTTCATATCCTTGTTGAATATATTTTGCTATAGTTCCAAAGCATCCTAAAACTTCATCATCTGGGTGAGCTGCTATAATTAAAATTTTGTTATTTTTCATAAAATATTACCTCTGCTTTTATTTTATTATTGTGTTTTTTTGCGTTTTGAAAAACCATTTTTATATTTTCAAATTCCAAAAAAGCTTTTGGATAATCAATGGCATCAAGCATGCGTATAAAATCATATATTTTTATCAAATTTGGATTTTCGAGTGTATTGATATTACTTTGTTCTTTTGTTCTTCTTTTGAAAATTACTACTTTCCCTTTTTGTATGCGAGGGTTGATTTTTGTATGTAAAATTCTTGGTATTAGTTTAAAGAATATGATTTTTGAGATTTTTTCATAAATTCGTTGTGCATTTGAAATTTTAAAACTAATATTGTGTTTTAGATATATTTCTCCACCATCTAATGTATCACAAGCTTTTAAAGCACAAATTTTGCTTTTATATACCCCTCTTATGATTAAATTTTGTAAAGGTGAACCTCCTCTTCCAAATGGTAAATTTCCAAGGTGGAAAATAATACATTGATAGTTATTGTAAATTTCTTGAGGTATATAGAAAGACCAATGCGGGAAGAATATGTAATCTGGATTTATTTTTGTTATTTTTTCTAAAGTAAGATCGTCTTTTTTTGTTATGAGGTAAAAAGTATATGTTTTATATAATTCTTTTAGTTTATAAAAATTATTAATATTGTGCTCTCTAAGAGTTGCTATGATTATATTCAAACTGCAACTCCATATATTTGATTAAATATATTTAAGTTGTTACCCCCCCCCATGTATGCAAAAGACAAATTTACAAAATAAAAATTATTATCTTCTTTAATAACTTCAAAACCATGTTTTAAATATAAATTCAAAGCTTTTGTATTTTCTTTGAAAACACATGCGTTTAAAGTTTGAACTTTTAAAACATTGAAAGCATAGTTTTTAACTTCTTGCATTAAAAGCTCACCTACGCCTTTTTTTATGCCATAAAGTCCAAATTCACAAGAAAGTTTAGTGATATTGATAAAATCAATCACGCCTATGACATTTTCATCATCATATACTAAAAAATATTTTTTAGTTTCATTTGTTTTTAAACTAGATAAAAAGTTTAAATGTTCTTCTAGGCTAATATTTTGCGTTTTCATAAATTTAGCAATGCTTTCATCGTTACGCCATTTTAAAACAAGTTTGATTTCTTCTTGAGTCAAATGGATAAAATCTTTTAAAATTATCATATAAAATTCTCCACTTCATAGCCTTTTTTAGCAAGCCATGTAGCAAGTTTTTCTTGATTTTTAGTATAAGCTATGGCTTTAAAATTTGCTTTTAAAATTAAAGCTTCATTTACCAATGAGCTTGCGCTAATGATGAGTTTTTTGCTTTCATTCATCAATCTTGCAAGATTAGGTTGGTCAATGAGAATTTGTATATTAGGGTTTTTTTGGCTTAATTTTCGAAGCGAGTTTAGATGAGAATTTGCTTTTGTAGTAGCTATGATGATAGTTTTGTTTTTGTTAAGTTTGTTTGCTATATCAAAGGAAATATTTTTTGGATCACTTCCTCCTATACAGATAAAATAATCATAAATTTTTTCTCTTTTTATCTTGCTTTCTTCATAAAACTCATCGCGTATTAGAGCATAGGAAAAACCACATCTTAATTCACAATATTTTGGCACTAAATTCTCATAATCACTTTCTTTAGCATAAGCATTAACATTTAGTAAAATGTCACAAAAATGTTCTTTTATCTCATCATCAAAACTTAGAATTTTAACCCCTGTTTCTAGCTTGATGAGTTTTTCATCATCTGCAGTAATCTCATAATGATCAATAATCAAAAAATCAAATTTTTCTTTTTTGATGAGATTGATTAGCTCATATACACTAGCACTTGTTAGCTCATATACAGGATAAGGAATTTCATCTATCAAAGAACCTTCTAGAGCTAAACATGCAAAAGATACATCATGATATTGCTTAGCTAACAAAAGATCTCTTTTGATATGTCCGTGTCCTATGGTGCTAGAACTATCACTTCTAAAAAGAACTTTCATGTATTATGCTCGTTAATTTTGATACATTCTTGAAATTTTGCACAAGGCTCTTTTTCATTAAATAAAAAATCTAAAATTCCTAAATAAGCTATAAAATTTGCACCCAATTGAGTATAGGTTGGATGGATAAAATCAAAATATTCAATTTTTATATTTGCATTTTTAAAAATTTCTTTTGCTGTTTCTTTTTCAAGATAGTTTTTTGAACCTTCTGGGGAAAGGTAATGATCAGCTTTTAGTATTTGGCAAATTTCAAGTAGTAATTTTTCTTTTTTTTCATTTTTTAAATTTAAAGAAGAGCTTTGCAAAATGGGTGTTTTGATGCTCAAATGCTCGCAGTAAATTCTGATTAGCTCCATGTTAAATTGTACTAAATGTGTATGTTTAAATAAGACTTTTTCTAAGATATTGTAGTATTTATTAAAATTAATACTTTTAGAGTAAGCATGATGAATAGTTTTTAAAAATTTAATTTTCCATTTATCATCTTTATCAAATAATATATCCTGAAGTAATGTTTTTTGTGACGCTTTTTGTAAATTTAATCCCAATAAAAAGGTTTTATCTTGTAGTTTAATTTTATTTCTATTTTGCCATGATCTGCGTTCAAATTGCACATTATCCAAAAAGACAAAAGTATCAACACTTTGTATCATATATATATAGCCAAGCCATGGATTAAAGGTTGGCTGCATGATAGCTATTTTCACTTAATTTTTCCATAAATTACAATATCGCTATCATTAACTAATCTTTCATCTTCTCCCATGATATTGGTATTTTCATAAGTAAGTACTTTAAAATCATATAAATTTAAATATTCTTTCAAAATTTCTACAAGTTCGTATTCTTGATATAGAGTATTAATACATCCAAGCTCTCCTGTAGTATTATCATTTGTGATTTTAAAACAATTATGAGCTATTTTTTCTCCATAACCATATCTATAATCTTTTATGCTTCTTGTTCTTAAAAAGAACAAAGCATTTTCTTTATACATAGAATTTTCTTTAGAAATTTTTAATAATTTTAAAAAATCTTCTTTTAATAGATAGTTAATCACATTGGGAATCATAAAAATATCTGCATTAATATTTGGATTTTTTAAAGGAAAATCTAAGATATTATCATGAAAAAACTGATAGTTTTTACATTGAATTATTTCTTTGAAGTTATAATTAGCATTGCTGATACTTTCTTTGCTTAAGTCAACTCCGATACACTCATAATCATAATTTGCAAATAAAGAGAGATTGTTGCCATTAGAACAGGCAAATTCTAAAACTTTTTGGTTGCTTTTTTGATGCAGTTCTTGTTTGAAAAAAAATTTAATCACGGCTAAATCTGGAAATTTTAAGCCTTTTAAATTTTTTAAATACATTTTTACTCCTTAGTGATTTTTCCATATATAATTATATCGCTATCTTTGATATAAACTTTATTTTTTATATTAATATTTTCACTTGTGATAACTTCAAAATCATATAAATTTAAATTTTCTTTTAAAATTTCCACAAGTTCATGTTCTTGGTATGCTGTGCAAAGACAATTTTTTTCGCCACTAAATTCATCATAGCTTAAAATAAAACTATCATTTTTTAATTTTTCTCCAAGCCCATAGCGATGATCTTTAATACTTCTTGCTCTTAAGAAAAAGTGAGCATACCCCCCCCCATTTGCTTGATAAAGATTATTTTGTTTTGCACTTTGTAGTAAATTTTTAAATTCATCTTTAGTAATGTAATTAATAACATTAGGTATTAAAAATACATCTGCATTTATATTTTGATGATTTTTAGCAAAATCAAGCATATTTTCATTAAAAAAACTTGCCTTTTGATAATGCATAATTTCTTTAAAATTATAAATAGCGTTTTCATGATTTTGTTTGCTAAGTTCTACACCGATACACGCATAATTATAATTTGCAAATAAAGAAAGATTATTGCCATTATGAGAAGCAAATTCTAAAACTTTTGCATTTTTTAAAGTGTCAAGTTTGTTTTTAAAAAACCATCTTACAAGTTCCATATCAGGATATTTAAAACCTTTGATTTTATTTATAAACATTTGTTTCTTTCATGGAATTGATACAATATTTTAGCAAATTCTAAGTCTTCGAAAGTATCAATATCGCAAATTTTATTTCTAGGAAGTAAAAAAGCTTTAGAGTGAGGTTTAAACATAAAATCTTCTTCTAGCCACGCTTCTTTTTTACCAAAGTAAAATGCACCACCATCATGATAAGCTTTGATAAGATCTTGTGAGCGTTTGTTATAGTTTGGCTCATCAAACATATAAACTTTATTTTGTTCATCAAGGTAAAAACCTCTTTGTATAGGGTATTCAAACTCACAAGCTGAAAATAAAAATTTACATTCTTCTTGACTAAATTGTTCAAAAGCTTCTTTTAAGATAAACTCATCTATAAGTGGAGCGGTTGCGTATAAGCAGCACACATTTTCATAGATTTTACCTTGTTTTTCTAGAGTGATGATGGCATCTTGTATTACAGCGGTTGAACTTGCATAATCATCACTTAGTTCTTTTTTACGCACAAAAGGAGCCTTAGCACCATACTTTAAAGCCACTTCTATGATCTCATAATCATCACTTGAAATGATTACATCATCAAAAATACCCGAATTTAAAGCACTTTCTATGCTATAAGCAATCAATGGTTTTCCCAAAAAATCAATAATATTTTTTCTAGGAATACGCTTAGAACCACCGCGTGCAGGGATAATACAAAGATTTTTCATGATTTCTCTTTAAATTTATAAAAAAGTAAGTATAATTGAATTTTTATTTTAAAAGGCTTAACATGCTCATAAATCAAACTTATTTTATAGACTCTTGTGATGATGTAGAATTAAATATAAAAAGAGAAAGTAAATTAGAATTTCAACTTATATATGATGATACAAAAGAAATTCAAGCTATAATGTGTATCATTCAAGGACTTGGTGCTGATATAAGAGATCCTGTTTTAAAATTTAATATGGAGTATTTTGCATCAAAATATAATGTAGCAGTTTTGAGTGTAAATTATCATGGTATAGGTAATCGTCCTCAAACTGGAGCACAATGGTATTTAGATGATATTGATAAGCTTATTTTTGATGCAAGCTTAAAAGCTATTGATATAGAAATTCCTTATGATATATCAAAACTTAATACTTTTGAAGAATTTCATCCTGCTATGGAATATCTTAATAAAGAAATTCAAAAAAAGAAAGACGCCTGGGATTTTGATAGAGATTATTATTTAGATTTAAGTGTGAGCTTAAAACTTACAAATGATGAATATCAAAATTATGGTATTATGCAGACTATAGATATTCTTAATGTTTTGCTTTATGTAAAAGCGAATATTTTTAAAAATAAAGATTTAAAAACCATTGTAGCAGGGGTTTCACATGGTGCTTATATGGGTATATTATCTGCAAAGATAGCTCCGTGGACTATAGATGCAATTATTGATAATTCTTCTCATGTGACGCTTGGTGGAGATGCTTGGAGATATATAGGTTTTGGAAAAGAAGTTGATTTTACTCAGTATTTTTGTTTCGGAACTTTTCACTATTTTAATAATATTAGACTTTGTGCTTCTGAAAAAACACTATGGACTACAAACAAACAATCCCCTTATTATTTTTCACCTGCTAGAAAACTCATTAGAGAAACACTAAATAAAGATCATATAAACACACAAGCAAAATATCCAAATCCAAAACACATTACTTATCATTCTAAATTTGATCAATATGCTCCATTAGAAGAAAAAGAAGAATATGTTAATATCTTAAAAGAACATGGACTTGATGTTGAATTTATAAAGGTTGTAGATGAAAAACAAATAGATGGTAAGTTTATTAAAAATCTAACTCACGGTATGGGTATACCTATAAAACTACTTATTAAAAAACACTTACCACAAATTTTACAAGAGCCTTTAAAAGATAAAACTTGTAAAAAAGAAATCTCATACAAGTGTGATGATTTAATATATACTTTTAAAGAGGAAAATGAGCAAATATTACTTGATGTGCAAAAATTAAACTAAAAGATGCAAGAAAGGAAAGAAATGAAAAATTTTTTTAACTCATTACAAGATAAAGAATTTATTTTTGCGCCACAATGCTATAAAACATGCAATGGCGGATGCTGTCATAATATTCATGCACAATATTTTAAATTTAATAAATCTAGTGCGGTGATATTACCTATGCTTGAAGTTGAATATCTTTCGCTAAAGCAAGCCGGTAATACATATTTAGAAAATGGAAAAGTCAATACCTTTACTTTAAAAAATGGAAAAAAAATCAATGCTTTTTTTGCAAAATGTGATTTAAATGGACTTTGTAATCCTCATAGTCTTAGACCTTTGATATGCAAGCTTTATCCTTATTATCCTCAGGTTGATTATGATGGAAATTTTTTAGGGGTTAAACCTTGTGCGTTATTTGATATTTTTTATAAAGATGCCCAAAAGCATTATTGTACTATAACCCATAGAAAAAATGATGAGTTTTTAAAGGAATTTGAGCAAAGCACACAGGTATTAAGAAAGGAACCTATAATGATATTTGTGTTTAAGGTGCTTGAAGTAGTAGAAGAAACTCTTAAGCAGTATACTTATGATCATTATGGAAAAGTAATTTATCTTGAAGAATTAACACATGAAGAAAAATTTGATTTTTTTGCTTTTCAAGAGATTAATTCTATGACTATGCAAGCATATAGAAATGAAAAATTTATTGACAAAATTCAAGATATATATGATAATTTAGAAATGCGATATCAAGAGCATTTTACAAAGTATTTTAATGATTAGAGAAAATTATGCTTAAAAATGAAACTTATTTTATAGACTCTTGTGATGATGTAGAATTAAATATAAAAAGAGAAAGTAAATTAGAATATAGAATTACTTATGATGATAGTAAGCAAATGAAAGCTATCGTTTTTATCATAGGAGCGTATGGTTCTAATGTCAATTTTTATTTGTAGATATACAAGAAATTGATGGTAAGTTTATAAAAAAACTCGCACATGGAGGTGGAATAACAGTTAAAGCTTTATTTGGCAGGGAATTACCAAAAATGCTTGAAAAATTTAAGGATAAAATTTCACTCTAAGAGAAGATAGTATAAGTTATCCTTGTAAGGATAAAGTTTTTACTTTTAAAGATAAAAGTGATAAATTTGTGCTTGAGATTATATAACTTCCTCAAGCATATTTTTAATTGTAGAAAAATCCTCAAAATTATCCGGAGTGATATATTTAGCATCTAAATTTTTTCCTATAAATTTTTCGATTTCAAGTATTAATTTCATCATATCAATACTATCAATAATATCATCATCCACTAAATTACGACTATTTTCATTTATATCACTTCTGTTGATTGCATTAAACATTTTTTGAATATCTTCAAAGTTAATATTCACATCTAGCTCCTTATTTTTTAGTTATAATAATACTTAAAAAATGCAAATATAAGGCTTAACATGCTCATAAATCAAACTTATTTTATAGACTCTTGTAATGATGTAGAATTAAATATAAAAAGAGAAAGTAAATTAGAATATAGAATTACTTATGATGATAGTAAGCAAATGGAAGCTATTGTTTTTATCATAGGTGGATATGGAGCTAATGCTCATATGACTTTTGTTGATTTTAATAGGAAGTTTTTGGCTCAAAAATATAATGTTGTAGCTGTAAGCGTTTTGTATCATTGTTTTTGTCAAAGAAGATCAGATGTAGAAAAATATAGTGCAGCTATTACATTTACAGAAGAAGATTTAGTACACTTAAAAAACATTTTAGAAAATTTCAAAATTCAAACAAGTAAATTAGATTGCTCAACAGCATCAATTCATTATGAGTTTTTGCATCAAACTATTAGTAGCTTAAAAGAAAAAAAGTTATTAGATATAGATTATAAAGTTAGTCTTTCACGCTCTTTTATCCCGCCTAATAATGAATATAATAATTATGGAATTATGCCTGCTATCGATCATATCAATGCCTTAAAAGATATAATAAAAAATTATCCTCAATTTAAATCTTTACCTAAAATTTACGGGGGAGGATCATATGGAGGTTATTTAGCGCTAATGTGCGCTAAAATAGCTCCTTGGTATGTAGATGGAGTGATAGATAATTCTAGTGCTGGAATATTACCTTTACATTACATCATAGGAAGAGATATTAACGGATATGACCATGTTTTAGAAACTCCAAATGTTATATTGTATGGTATTTTAAAATCA
>NZ_JAKMSK010000021.1:0-12753 GCF_025772605.1 Campylobacter sp. CNRCH_2016_0050h
GCGACCCATTATTAATACATCTTTTGCAAAAGTATGCAGGTTGTAATCACCTCCAACTACTGCCAAGAGTTTTCCATTGGAATATATTGGAGCTGTATAAGAAACTGTTATAGAGTCATCTTCTATGCTTTTATAAGGATCTGATACTACAAGTTTTCCCACGCTTTTGGCCTCTTGATACCATGACCTTGTTCTTGCGTCAAATCCGGTTTCTTCAGGACTTCTAATAATTCTGTTAGATTGATATAATTTTCCATCGTCATTAAATCCAATATATACTACATTAAAGCCAGCTGCTTCTTTTACTGTTTCTAATATATCAAATAGTTCGCCAGAATTAACCCTTGGATTTTTTTCTACAAATTTAACAATAGAAGCAATGGCATCTCTTTTTGCTCCAGAATATATATTGTATGCTGAATTAACATCAAACATAGTTTTTTTCTGAATTTCTTCTAGATAATAACTAGTGCTTTCTTTAGATTGATAATAGCTAATCATATTAACAACTATTAGTATAATAGCTATTAAAAAACAGGCTATTGTTGTCAATTTATTAGATAAACTGTTAAATTTAAACATACTTGTTCCTTTTTAGTTATTTTTTGGCCGGGTATTTTACTTATAAAATAATTAGAAAAAAATAAAAATTTTTTATCTTTTTGAAAACATATGTAGTTTTTATATTTTTTATGTGCATTTAAGTTTTAATAAGTATAATTTCAACTTTAATGCGGGAATAGCTCAGGGGTAGAGCACAACCTTGCCAAGGTTGGGGTCGCGAGTTCGAATCTCGTTTCCCGCTCCATTATCACCCGCCCGGGTGGTGGAATTGGTAGACACAAGGGACTTAAAATCCCTCGGAATTTTTCTTCCGTGCCGGTTCAAGTCCGGCCTCGGGCACCACTTTTTGGTAACTCAAGGCGACATAGCCAAGCGGTAAGGCATGGGCCTGCAAAGCCTTGATCTCCGGTTCGAATCCGGATGTCGCCTCCAATGCGATGTTAATACTTGATATTTTTATTCTTTTACGGGAGATGGCTGAGTGGTCGAAAGCGGCGGTCTTGAAAACCGTTGAGGGTCACACCTCCAGGGGTTCGAATCCCTTTCTCCCGGCCACTTTAACATAATTTTTCATATTTTGTTTTACATTTAAAAAGATATTTCTTAATTTCTTTAAGAAATTAAGAAAATTATTCTAAGTCTAAAACCCCGCCTTTGCTAGCATTACTAACAAGCTTTTGATACATTTTAAGCCATCTTGAATTTATTTGCTTATAAGGCATTTTAAAATTTGCTTTGCGTTTAGCAATTTCATCTTGGGCTAAATTTGCATTAATGCTGTAAGTATCTACATCAATTTCTATCTCATCACCATCTTTTAAAAGCGCTATAAGTCCACCTTCTGCAGCCTCAGGAGAAATGTGACCTATGCTAAGTCCTCTTGTAGCTCCGCTAAAACGACCATCTGTTATAAGTGCAACTTTAGCACCAAGTCCCATGCCTGTGAGTAATGAAGTCGGACTAAGCATTTCTTGCATGCCAGGTCCACCTTTTGGTCCTTCATAGCGTATCACACACACATCACCTTCTTTAACTTTACCTTTTATAATGCCTTTAATGGCTTCTTCTTGAGAGTTAAAACAAACCGCTTTTCCTTTGAATTTACGCTCGCCCATAATACCTGCAGTTTTTATCACACAGCCTTGCTCAGCTAAATTCCCAAAAAGTATAGCAAGCCCACCTACATTTGAATAGGCATTGTCTATTTTTTTTATAATGTTTTCATCTTTAATATCAGCATTCTCAATGCGATCTTTTAAAGTTTTTCCACTAATATCTAGAGTGTCAAGTTCTAAAATATGGCCTGGTTTTTTAGCTATTTCAGCTATTACCGCACTTACTCCACCTGCTTTGTGTATATCTTCCATATATATTGTGTTTAAAGATGGAGCGATTTTGGCTATATGGGCCACATTAGCACTGATGTGATTGAGTTCTTTTATATCCAAATTTACACCTGCTTCATAAGCAATAGCAAGCATATGTAAGATAGTATTTGAACTTCCACCCATAGCCATATCAACAACTAAAGCATTGTTAATGGACTTTTTAGTAATAATATTGCGAATTTTAAAACGCTCATCTAGTGCAATTTCACAAATTCTACGCGCAGCTTTTCTTAAAAGCTCTTCTCTTTCTTTGCTAAGTGCTAAAATAGTTCCATTTCCTTCTAGTGCTATACCCATAGCCTCGCATAAAGTATTCATAGAATTTGCAGTAAACATACCCGAGCAAGATCCACCGCTAGGACAAGCTTTGCATTCTATATCTTTTAAATCCTCTTCATTGATTTTTTTAGCCTCATAAGCTCCCACTGCTTCAAAAACAGAACTTAGACTGATTTTTTCTCCATGTTTATTTACTCCTGCTTTCATAGGTCCACCACTAACGAAAATAGTCGGCACATTAACTCTTAAAGCTCCCATGAGCATACCTGGAGTGATTTTATCACAATTTGGGATACAAATTAGTGCATCAAGTTGGTGTGCATTCATCACTGTTTCAATAGAGTTTGCGATGATTTCACGACTTGGTAAAGAATAAAGCATACCATCATGCCCCATAGCTATACCATCATCAACACCTATGGTGTTAAATTCAAAAGGAATACAGCCATTTTTTCGGATTTCATCTTTAATGATTTTTGCATATTCATTTAAGAAAAAATGTCCTGGGATGATATCTATATAGCTATTTGCTACACCTATAAAAGGCTTATTAAAATCTTCATCATTTAAGCCACATGCTCTAAGTAAAGAGCGATTTGGTGCTTTTAAGTGTCCTTTTTTGATTGCATCACTTCTCATTTGTATCCTTTTTTAAAGTAAAAACTATCATTTTATGCTTTTATTTTGCAATTTTTGCTTAAATTTTTTAAACTTAAATAGTATTTTAAAGAAAATTATTTAAAATGTGCAATTATTTTGATTTAAGGAATGTAATGCTTTTAACTAATCCAGTATTTATAGGCGTTTTGTTAATGACGCTTTTGTGTTTTTTTAGGTTTAATGTTTTACTTAGTGTTTTGCTTTCTGGGCTTTTTGTAGGCATTTGGTCTAAATTTATGCATATGGAGCATTTAAGTTTAGTGGATTTTTTTACCCAACTTCCACAAGCAATGATGGATTCTATGAAGGTTTTAATCGATGGTATGCAAGGGAATTTGCAAACAGCACTAAGTTATATTTTGCTTGGAGCGGTGGCTGCTGCTATATCAAAAACTAATCTAACGGCATATTTGATTAAAATAGTTTCGCATTATATTTCACATAAAAAATACTTACTTATACTTTCTTTGGCACTTATTGCTTGTTTTTCGCAAAATTTAATCCCTATCCATGTAGCTTTTGTACCTTTGTTAATTCCACCTTTGTTGAAACTTTTTAATAAATTAAAAATAGATCGTAGGGCCATAGCTTGTGCATTAACTTTTGGACTTACCACACCTTATATGGTGGTGCCTTTAGGTTTTGGACTTATTTTTCAAACTTTGCTTGTGGATAATTTAAATTCAAATGGGGTGCAAATTAGCCTAGGAGAAGTTTCTCAAACTATGGCTTTTGCGGCTATTTGTATGCTAGTTGGTCTGTTTTTAGCTGTGTTTGTATTTTATGCTAAACCAAGAGAATATCAAGAAGAACAAATTAGCAAAATGGACTTTGAAAATCTAAAAATGAGTAAAAAAGAATGGGGTGTTTTAGCTGGTCTTGGACTGACTTTGATTTTACAAATTTTAACGCACAATTTACCTTTATCAGGGCTTTTAGGTTTTGTTTTGATGGTAATTTTGGGTGGAGTAGAGTATAACAAAGTTAATTTAGTTTTTGATGATGGGCTTAAAATCATGGGTTATATAGCTTTTGTAATGCTTGTTGCTTCAGGATATGGAGAGGTTTTAAAACAAAGTGGAGGTATAGCTGAGCTTGTAAAAACAAGCGTGCCTTTTATGGAGCAAAGTCACTTTTTAGCTATTTTTATTATGCTAGCTATAGGTCTTTTAATCACTATAGGTATAGGTAGTTCTTTTGGTACTATTCCTATCATCGCCGCCTTATTTTGTCCTATATGTATAGAACTTGGTTTTTCACCTGCTGCAATTATTTTTATCATCGGTGTTGCTGGAGCTTTGGGCGATGCAGGATCACCTGCTAGTGAAACGACTTTGGGAGTGAGTGTAGGGCTTAATGCAGATAAGCAAGGTGATCATATAAAAGATACTTGTATACCAACCTTTTTATGCTTTAATGGCTCTTTGCTTATCTTGGGTAGTGTTATAGCATTTTTCTTAATTTAAAATATTAAAAGTCTAAAAAGGCTTTTAATATTCAAATTCTTCCATATAACCACAATCAATTGTAAGAATTTTCATTTGAAATGATTTTATAAACTCGATTATAGGTTCAACTCCACCATAAGGAAAAGAAATGGGGTAAAAATATAATTTGGCGATATTTTCCTCTATTTTTTCTATGGAGTGAAAATAGTATTCTCCATTTCCTATGCAGTCAAAAATATCATCAAACTCCCAACAATCTTTGCTTGAGAAATATTCTAATTCTTTTTTGCTGTAAAAATTATATATACTTTTATCTGTGTATAAATCTTCTATTTGTAAATTCTCATCTTTTAAGATTTTGATATAATTAAACAAATCGCACAATCTTTTAAAAGACTTTTCATTATTAATGATAAACTTAATAAAGCAAAATTTTTCCATTTTAATACATTAACAATATTCCACTTGAAAGTCTGCTTGAAGATTTATTATACTCAATAAGACTCTCACCATATCCGTTAAAATACTGAGTGTAAATATATAAGCCATTGTTAGAAATTTTATAAGCTCCGCTTATTTCTACTGCACCGCGGTTATTAGCAAAATTTAAATTATTACGCCACAATATATTGATAAAATAATCATCTTGGGTATAAGCAAGATTAATATCAAAATTACCTAAATATTTTTCTATGTCAGGATTATCATCTTCTGAACTTTTTTCAGGAATTCTTAGCCAAACTCTAGGTATGAACATAAAATCGCCAAAAAACCATGCATTGCTTAGATAAATTCTATTCCATGATCTTGATTTTGGATCATTTTGCCCGTTAGATTCATGTAATAAGCCTATGCGTATATCTTTTAAATTCTCAAAAGCACCATATCCGCTTATAGGAAAGTTGATAAAAAATTCAGGTAAATAGTTTGTTTCTCTAAAAGGAGCAGAATGTTTATAAAGTTGCCACCATGAAATTTGTGTATAGCCTATGTTATAACTTTCATTTAAACCCAAAAGATTTTCAAAAAGAGTTTTTTTAAGGCTTACTTGAAATTTAGTTTCAGTGCTTTTATAATCTCTCTTGCTAAAACTATAAGAAACAGGCATAAAATAGCTAAGATTATGCGTGCTAATACCAAAAGGATTGTATGATTTTTCTGTGCCAAGGTAGTTTGCTAAAGCTTCATTTTTTGGATTAATATCATCTAATTTTTTCTCTTTGGATGTATTTTGCTCAAAATTAAAAGACTTTTCTAAACTTGCTTCTTTTTGTTTTTCTTTTAAAGCCAAGCTTTTATAAATTTGCATAGCTTTTTTGTACTTACCTTGATTTTCATATTCTAAGGCTTGATTGAATAAATCCTCATTTGCTAAAGCACTAAAAGCACATACTATGGGTAGAATTGTCTTTTTCATGAAGCCACTTTTTATATTCTTTAAAATAATTTAAATTTATAAACTCATTATCATCTTCAAATTCTATAAATTCTGCTTTCATTGTATCACAAAAAAGGGCTAATTTGTGATTGTTTTCTTGTAAAAATTGCAAAGTTTTTTCAAAATTCCTACTATGGTAAAATCCACATAAATAATGCTTGTGTTTTTTTGTGCTTGCTAAGAGTATATTTTGTGATTTTAGATGATCAAAAAGCTTGTAAAAACTTTCTTTGTTTATGTTTGGAGTATCCACGCTAAGGATAAATACATAGGTATTTTTAAAATGTTTAAGTATGGAATTTAAGGCAATGAGTGGAGAGTAGTTGTTTAAATCCTCATCTAAAATAAGTGCTAAGTTTTTTTGATGAAATTTATCTTTTTTGCTGCTAATAAAAACTTGATTAAAAATCCTTGACATTTTTTCATATTGATAAAGAGTTAAGTTTTTATTATCTACTTGTAATAAGCTTTTATCTTCTCCCATACGCGAAGATTTTCCACCACATAAAACCACACAAGGATAGGGAATTTTTTCACTCATAAAAACCTCATAAATTCATCAAAATATTTTATAATACATTTATGAAATATACAGATTTAATACAAATAAAAGATTATTTTAAACAATTTCAAAGACTAAATTATCTCAAACGCCTTGATGATAATATCTTAGAGCTTAGCTTAGATCATCAAGCTTTTATACTAGACTTAACGCGTGGAAAAAGTGGAATTTACCAAGATAAACTCCAAGCAAAAGTCTATAATGCACCTTTTGATTTTATGCTAAAAAAATACTTTTCAAACGCAAAGATTTTAAATTTAGAAGTATTAGAAAATAATAGAATTTTATCTTTTGAAGTTTTATCGGAAAAATCTTACAAAGCTTATGGGGCTAAGATTTATTTTGAATTTACAGGAAAAAACACTAATGTAATCATCACAGACACTGATGATATCATCATAGAAGCTTTGCGTCATATAGATAAGAGCTACCGCGTTGTAAAAATAGGCGAAAAACTCCAAGCTTTAAAAGCTTATGAGATAAAAGAAGAATTTGTAAAGATTGATGATTTTAATGTGTATTTTAAAGAAAGTGCTAAAAAGTTACAGCAAGAGCGCATAAAAGATATTAAAGAAAATAAACTTTTAAATGTAGATAAAAAAATCTTTACTCTTAAAGAGAGTATAGAAAATTTAGAACAAGAAAGTAATTTATTAAAAAAAGCTCAAGAATTAAGCCAAAAAGCAGATGTTTTGTTTGCTAATTTAAATTCTTTAAAAGATTATCAAAGAGAATTTATTTTACAAGATTTTAATGCAAATGAGCTTGCTTTTAAGCTCGAAGATACTCCTAAAAACAGTGCGAATGAATTTTATAAAATGGCAAAAAAATTAAAACAAAAGGCTAAAAATATCAATATAGAAAGAGAAATTTTAAGTGAAAAACTTGATTTTTTAATAAATTTAAAAGACTTAATTGCTAAAAGCACCTCTTTGAGAGAATTAGAAGTTTTAATGCCTAAAAAAACGAAAAAAACAAAAAAAGAGGAACTAAATGCAGGGGTTAGTAGCTTTTATTTTGATGAGTTTAAAATCAGCGTAGGACGCAATGAAAAAGCTAATGAATACTTGTTAAAAATAGCTAAAAAAGATGATATTTGGCTGCATGTGAAAGATTATCCTAGTGCACATGTGATCATTACTTCAAATAAATTAAAAATAAGTCAATTAGTGCTAGAATTTGCAGCAAAGCTTTGTGTGGAATTTTCCAAGCTAAGTTCTGGAGTTTATTTGGTCGATTATACTAGTAAGAATTTTGTAAAAATAAAAGAAAAGGCTTTTGTAAATTATACAAATTATAAGACTTTAAGCGTTTTAAAGGAGTAAGTATGCCTATAAGTCCCATAGGTGGTATTCATTTTGCTAACCAAAATGCACCAGTACATTCAGCACAAGCTAGTAATGAATTGGCAAAAGATTCTTTTGCAACTTTGGTAAATATGAGTGAATTTCAAGCAAAAGAAAAGGCGGTTGAAAAACTTGAAAAAGTTAATCAAACTCATGAAGTAAGCGATGAGGTAAAAGAAAGGCAAGAGGAAGAAAAAAAGCATTCTAAACATCATCAAGAACAAGAGCAAGAAGATGAAGATGAACAAGAGGGGCAAGAAGTAGTTAAAAAAAGTTCTCATTTGCTTGATTTAAGTATATAGAAAGGATAAAAATGTTTTCAAAGACAAGAATTCTTAGTGCTATTGTGATGATAGCTGTGATAGCTGTTGTTGCTTTGGTGGATAATTTTTTGATTAATTTTGCGATTTTTGGTGTTTTATTGTTTTTGGCATTTAATGAAGCAAAAACTATGTTTAAAAGCAAACATGCAAGTGTTTTTGTGGCTTTGTGTGTTTTTGCAATAGGAGCATTTTTAGATAAACCTTTCTTTATAGGCCTCTTGGCTTTGATTTTGATTTTAGGATATTTAGTTTATAAAAAAAGTGAAAATTTAAATGAACTTATGCCTTATATATATCCTACTTTGCCTATTTTAATGCTTTATCAAGTATTAAGTTATGAGGGTATGTTTGTATTATTTTGGCTTATAGTGATTGTCGTTGCTTGCGATAGTGGGGCGTATTTTATAGGAAAACTAATTGGCGAGAGAGCTTTTTCTCCAACAAGTCCAAATAAAACTTTAGAAGGTGTTGTAGGTGGCATTGTTTGTGCGGGGATTTTAGGAACCATCATAGGCTCTTTTGAATTTAGCTTGGTAAAAAGTATTTATATATCTTTAATCGTAGCTATTTTTGCTGTGATAGGGGATTTGCTTGAGAGTTATTTTAAAAGACAAGCAGGTATTAAAGATAGTGGTAATTTAATCCCAGGGCATGGGGGAGTTTTAGATAGAATTGATGCTGTTATCATTGCAGCATTTGCAATGGCAACTTTAGTATGATCGTACTTGGAAGCACGGGAAGTATAGGAGTTAATACTCTTTTTATTGCTAAAGAAAAAAACATAAACATAGAAGCCTTATCTTGTGGTAAAAATATCAAGCTTTTAAATGAGCAAATAGCTCTTTTTAAGCCTAAATTTGTATGTATACAAGATGAAAAAGATAAAACCTTAGTTGATCATGATAGGATTTTTTGTGGTCAAGATGGTTTAAAAGCGATGATAGCTGAGTGCAAAAGTTCTTTAGTGGTAAATGCTATAGTAGGTTTTGCAGGCTTAAGTTCAAGTCTTATGGTGCAAAAGCTTGGTAAAATTTTAGCCTTGGCAAACAAAGAAAGCCTAGTAGTAGCAGGGAAATTTTTTGACACTTCTAAGATTAAAGCCATAGATAGCGAACATGCAGCACTAAAGTGCTTGATAGATAAAAGAAAAGATATTAAAAAGCTTTTTATCACGGCAAGTGGCGGGGCCTTTTATAATTATAAAATCAAAGATTTAAAAAATGTCAGTGTAAAAGAAGCTCTTAAGCATCCTAACTGGAGCATGGGAGCTAAGATCACCATAGATAGTGCTAGCATGTGTAATAAACTTTTTGAAATTATCGAAGCTTATCATCTTTACGGTATTAAACAAATAGATGCTTTGATAGAAAGAAAGTCTTTAGTGCATGCTTTATGTGAATTTAAAGATGGTGGTATGAGTGCATATTTTTCTCATGCAAATATGCGTTTGTCTATAGCTCAAGCGATTTTAGATGAGCATGATCAAAGCTTTATAGAAAATTTGGATTTGTTAGCTATGCCAAGTTTAAAATTTGAAAAAATTAGTTTAAAAAAATATCCTATATTTTCACTTAAAGATGAGCTTTTGAAAAAGCCTGACTTGGGTGTGATTATAAATAGTGCAAATGAATATATGGTGTATCAATTTTTAGCCCAAAAAGCGCAGTTTTTAGACATAACTAAGGGTATTTTTAAAGCATTGGATTATTTTGGTGTGCCAAAGATTAACCAAATTGAAGATGTTTTTGAGTATGATAAGCAAGTTAGGCTTTATTTAGATAAGGAAATGAAGTGAGATATTTTTTAAGTATTTTGATTTTTATAAATGTGGTTTTTGCTTTAGAGTTTAGCGTTAAAGAAAATGGAAAAAGTTTAGATGATAATAATACGGTTTTAATCCTTGGAGGTATACAAGGAGACGAACCAGGTGGGTTTCATGCAGCTAGTTTGCTTTTGAGTGATTATAATATCACTAAAGGTAAAATTATTGTCGCACCAAATTTAGCTTTTGAAAGTATTATTGCTAGAAATAGAGGAAATTTTGGAGATTTAAATAGAAAATTTGCCCATATAGATGAAAACGATCCTGATTTTCACACTATAGAGCGCATAAAAAAGCTTATTTTGGAACCTGAGGTGAATATGGTTATAAATTTGCACGATGGAAGTGGATTTTATAGACCTCAATATGAAAGCAAAGATAAAAATCCAAATCGCTGGGGCAATACTAGTATTATTGATCAAAGTGAGGTAAATTCTACTAAATATGCAGATTTGGAAAATATTGCTAAAGAAGCAGTGGAAAATATCAATAAAGCTTTGGTTAAAGAAGAACATCAATATCATTTAAAAAACACCAAAACCCAAGAAAGCAATGATAAAGATATGCTAAAGGCTTTAACTTATTTTGTGGTGTCAAATCACAAAGCAGCCTTTGCTAATGAAGCGAGCAAAAATTTACCAACGCATTTAAGAGTATATTATCATCTTTTGGCAGTGGAGTATTATCTAAAAAAGGCAAATATAGAATTTCAAAGAACTTTTGATTTAACTCCAAATGGAGTTTATAGAGCTATTGAAAAGCCTTTAGAGGTAAAACTTTTTAATGATAAAATTTTACTTTATCTTGATAAACCTGCTAGTGCTATAAATTTTTTACCTTTTCCTATTAATCAAGCTTTAAATTATGAAGCAAGTAATGAGATTACTGCAGTAATTTCCAATGCTAACTCATATTCAATCAATTATGGCAATCGCTTGCAAACAAGATTGTATCCTGAATATTTTGAATTTTCAAATGCTCTAGATAGTGTTGAAGTGATAGTAGATGGAAAAAATATACAAACAAATTTTGCTCAAAAAATTATGGTAAAAGATAATTTTAAAATACCTTCTATAGCAGGTGTAAGAGTTAATGTTATAGGTTTTGATAGAGGTGTTGATGAAAGTGATATTGTTATAAGCAAAAATCAAATGCAGAGCCGTTATTCTTTGGATAAAAAAAGAAAAATTTACAGAGTAGAATTTTATGAGCTAAAGAATGCAAATTTAGCCGATCAAGTTTTAGAAAGAAAGACTAATTTTAAAGAAATTAAAAAAGCAAATATACCTGCAAAAGCCATAGAAAAAGCGGAACAAAAAGACAAATTTATCGGTATGATTTTAGTGGAATTTCAATGAGAGATTTGATTCTTGCCATAGAAAGCTCTTGTGATGATAGTTCTATTGCTATCATTAATAAAAATAGCTTTGAGTGTATCTTTCATACAAAAATTTCTCAAGAAAATGCCCATAGTGCTTATGGAGGGGTGGTGCCCGAGCTTGCCGCAAGATTACATAGTGAAGCTTTACCTAAGATTTTAAAAAGATGCCAAAAATACTTTGATAAACTTTGCGCCATAGCAGTTACAAATGAACCTGGCCTTAGTGTGAGTTTGATAGGTGGAGTAGCTATGGCTAAAATGCTTGCTATTAGTTTAAATTTACCGCTCATTGCGATTAATCATCTAAAAGGGCATATTTATTCTATGTTTTTAGATAAAAAAGCTAATTTTGATATGGGTGTATTGCTTGTAAGTGGTGGGCATACTATGGTGCTTTTTATTAGTGAGCAAGGTAAAATCATAGAATTAGCAAGAACAACCGATGATAGCTTTGGAGAAAGCTTTGATAAAGTAGCAAAAATGATGGATCTTGGCTATCCTGGCGGAGCTATCATAGAAAATTTAGCTAAAAATGTAAAAGAAAATGATTTAGAATTTAGCATACCCTTACTTCATTCTAAAGATTTAGCTTATAGTTTTTCAGGACTTAAAAACCAAGTGCGTTTGGAAATTTTAAAAGAAGAATTAAGTTTGGAGCGTAAAAGTAAAATTGCCTTTGCATTTCAAAAAGCAGCCATAGCTCATATTTTAAACAAGTTAGAAAAAATTTTTAAAGAGTATAAATTTAAACGCTTTGGTATAGTAGGCGGAGCTAGTGCAAATTTAAGCTTAAGAAGTCAAATAGAGCATTTATGCCAAAGTTATCAATGTGAGCTTTTGCTAGCTCCGCTTGAGTATTGTTCGGATAATGCTTTGATGATAGCAAGGGCAGCTTGTGAGGCTTATGAGCGTAAAGAATTTGTAAATATAGAAGATGATCTTATAAAGCCTAAGGTAAAAAACTTACAAGGCATATTATGAAAAAAGCTTTTACTATTATAGAGCTTGTGTTTGTAGTAATTATACTTGGAGTTTTAGCTGCGGTTGCTCTGCCAAAATTTAGCACAAGTAAAGATGAGGCAAGTGTAGTTCAAGCTTTGGGAAATTTAAAAATTTTTATTAATGATATAAGTGCTTATATATTAAAAAATGAAAGTCTTTCAAATATAGCTTTAATGAGCAATGTAGCAAATATAAAAAATGAAGATTTATCAACTTTGCAAAATTCCACCAAAGAGCTTGATTTTAGTGTGGGAAATGATGAGCAGTGTTTTAAAGTGCTTTTTGTAGATAAAGAAAGTGTTTTGCTTTTAGCGCTTATAGTAGATAATACTCAAAAAAGCAAAGCCCAAAATATAGCAGATTTAAAAAATCAAGCTTTGAAAGATCCTAAAAATCAAAGCATAAAAACTCAATTAGATGAGGCTTTAAATGCTTTTAGTCAAAGTGAATTTGCAAGCACTTCAAAATCTAAAGCTTGTCAAGGTCTAATCCACTCTAAAGCTTTTAAAGATTTAGCTACTAGAGTGTATTTTCTAAGTG
>NZ_JAKMSK010000022.1:0-11023 GCF_025772605.1 Campylobacter sp. CNRCH_2016_0050h
TAGGAAGTTGAAAAGGGAATTTTATATAAAAAAGGATATAAGATGATATTTTTACATCGCCAAAATAATTTAGAATCGTTTATTGAAAATTATGGCATAGAAATTGACTTGAGATATAATGAAAAATTAGTATTAAACCACGATCTACTAGAAAAAAATTCCCTGTATCCTTTTTTTAAAGAAAAAATTCAGTTTATGAAAAATATCCCTATTATTTGCAATGTAAAAGAATCTGGATTGGAAGAAAAAATTATAGAATTACTCGGTAATAATTTTGAGTATTATTTTTTAGACTCTCAAATTCCAGACATTTTAAGATTGTCAAAAAATGGATATCAAGGTAAATTTATCATTAGAATTTCAGATGTGGAATCTTATAATGAAAAACTTATGGATATTAGTAAACCTAAATATGCATGGGTAGATTACTCACAATTTTCTAGTTTTGATATTAAGGATTATCAAGAATTTATTTATAATATCAAGCCAAAATTAGAGCAAGTTGAACCTATATTGGTTTCTCCTGAGTTATACGATCTATCATATATGAAACTTATAAAACCTATTCAAAGTATTCTACCAAAAGGATTTTCTGTGTGTACTAAAAAGCCTGATTTATGGAGTATGTATGTTTAATTTAAGAAAAATAGCTGAAAAATATAAACTTATTATGGTTGATATTGATAATACTTTGTTTAATTACACATTTGCACATAAAAATGCCTTAGAGGCTACAATGAAACAATATAATTTTACATTAGAAGATTATGATCTAGCAAAAAAGATGATTGCAAAGAGGGGGTTATCTGCAAATCATCATAAAAAAGAATTGTATTTTAAAATTATCTGTGAAAATAAAAATATTCATTTTTCAAAAGCTAGTGAAATGTTTGAGTTATACATTTCTATTTTTGCAAGAAATTTAAAAGTAGATAAAACAATGTTTGAATTTTTATGTTTTGTTAAAAGTCTTAATAAAAAAGTAATAGCTATAACAAACTTTTATTTTATTGAGCAAATCCATAAACTAAATTGTGCAAATTTGACAAATATGATTGATTATTTGGTATGCTCTGAAGAATTTGAGCTTGAAAAACCAAATAAAGCGCTTGTTGATAGAGCTTTAGAGCTTTATGGGAAATTTATTGATGAAGAAGAAATTGTAATGATTGGAGATTCTATCGCCGATAATTTTCTAGGCGGGGGGTATAGGATAAATTATTATCCATATAATTGTTCAAAGTTACTGATTTCAATTTCTGGAAAAAGTGGAAGTGGAAAGACTACTTTGAGTAATGCTATTGATGAGATATATGCAAGTTTTATTATTAGTACAGATGGTTATCATAAATATGAAAGGCACTCTAAGATGTGGGAGAGGGTAACACACTACAATCCAGAAGCAAATAATCTTATTCAGTTGGCCATGGATATAAAACATATCTATCAAGATATAGGGAATAAACTATGTATACCATTATATGATCATAAAAATGGAGTGATTGTTAAATCCAATGAGATTGAGATTAAAGATTTAGATATTGTGATTATAGAGGGTTTACATACTTTATATCAAGAGGTTATAGGAGATTTTGTAAAAATCAAAATATATATTGATTCAGATGAAGCAGATAAACAGAAGATAAATAGAGATAGTAAAGAAAGAAATTATAGTCATTCTAAGATTATAGATACTATACAAAAACGAGAGGAAGATTATAAAAAATATCTTGAAAAACAAAAAGACAATGCAAATTTTCTAATTATAGTTAGAGATGGTATTTTTAAAATACGTTTAAGGGATATATTGTTAAATAATTACTTGCAAAAAGAATATACTGGTAGATATGAAGATTTAATCCAAACCGTAAAAGATATTTTTGATCTGATTTTGAAAAATAGATGGGTAATGGAAAATGATGTATAATAATAAAAAGCTTGATGGGTGTATTAAAGACTACCAAGAGTTGCGTAAAATTTTTGGTAATATTTTAGATGCCCCATCAAAAGGTGGAAATATTTCTATAAAGAATGATGAATATTTTATTATTAAGGCTTCAGGTGAGGATTTAAAAAAAGAGCATAAAATTTCTATTTTTAAAAATAATGTCAATTCTTTTTCTTATTACAAAGATTATTCTGTAGATATTGTGAAGCCATCTATGGAAATTAAAATGCATATGGTATTTAAAAATAAATATGTAGCACACTATCATCCTGTTTATATTTTACCTTATTTATGTGCCAAAGAATATAAATTTGAAAATTATGAAACTATTGATTTTGCCTTACCCGGAAATGATTTATATGAAGCATTAAGTAAAAGTTATTCTTATCAAGAAAAGGGTGTGGTGTTGTTGCGAAATCATGGTGTTGTTATTTACGCAGAGCAAATTCAAGATATAATAGAATTATATAATCAATTAAAAAGTGAATTTTTTGAACAAAATGATTTTGTTTATACTCCAGATGATGCAGTTGATAAGACTAATGAGGAGCTATGGTTGTTTAGAAATGCAATGGAGAATATTGCTATTAAAAAACAAATTAATCTAAACCCATTAAAAGTGAGTGAAATTAATAAACTGTTAAATTTACCTGATGAGCAATATAGAAAAAAAATTATGGAAAGTGAGAGTTAGAATGAATATTATTATACCTGCAACTGGAGTAGGCAAGAGATTTAAAGAAGCTGGATATAAAGAATTAAAACCTTTTATTAAAGTTATGAAAAACAAAGTTATCTTGGACTATGTAGTTGAATGCTTTGATGTTCAAAATGATATTTTTTATTTTATTGTTCAAGAGCGTGAGAAAAGTAAATTTGAAGATTTTGCTTTATCTAGAAAAATTAATGCGAAAATTATTGTCTACAAAGGGGAAAAATTAGGACCTGCTGGAAGCTTATATGGTGTGGTGTCGCAGTTGCAAGATATACTTGATGAGGAAGTTATTATTAGCTATTGTGATTTTGGACAAGAATGGAATTATAAGGATTTTCTACAATTTGCACAAAAAAACCTAGATGTTCAGGCTATAATTCCTTGTTATACTGGTTATCATCCTCATTTATTACCTTTAGAGAATGTATATGCAGCATGTAAGGTGTATGACGATACTTATAAAGTATATGAAGTTATAGAAAAATATAATTCTAAGAATAAATTTGAAGAATATTATTCTTCCGGTATCTATTATTTCAGAACTTTAAAGTTGGCTATTGAAGCAATAAAAAAACAAATAGAAGCCAAAGATATGGTTTCCGGGGAATATTATGTGTCTGTAACTAATAATTATATAGAAAATGTTTTATGTTATCCTTTTATAGAGAAATTTTATCAATTTGGCACTCCAAAAGACTTTGAATATGTAAAAGAAAAACTTAACTCACAAGATGTTAATAACGAAAAAACAAAAATACAAAATACTATTATATTATCTGCTGGTAGAGGAGAGAGATTTTTAAATCTTAATTTTAACCAACCAAAACCATTTTTACCTCTTGGTAAAACAAGTATTATAGAAAATATAATTGATACTTTAAAAAATGTTGATACGAATATTATTTGCGTTGGTGCGCAAGATCATGAAAAATATTGGGAAAATATAAAACAAGAAATAAGGTTCGTAAAACCGAATAAGATTGGTGCGGCATATTCTTATAAAGAATCTTGTGGAGATTTGTCAGGTGATGTTTTAATTCTTCCGTGTGATTTGATTGCCAAGCATGTTAATAAGGAATTTATAAGATTGCAAAAAGAATATGAAGTTATTGTATTTGTTACACATGCTTCTAAATATAATATTAATAATCCGCATTATTTTACTTGGGTAGATGGGGAAAATAATAAAATAGATAATATTTTTGTTAAAAATAGATCTAATGATGCAAATTTAGTAATGATAGGAAGTTTTTATTTTAAGGAAAATTCTTTGTTATTAGAATATATAAATAAAATATTCCAAGAAGATATAAAAACTAACGGTGAATTCTATATAGATAATGTATTTGAATTGTTAATTAAAACACATAAGATAGGTTATATAATCGTTGATAATTATTTCTCTTTTGGAACTCCAGATGAGTATTTGGAAAATAAGTATTGGTTTTGTAAAATAAATATAAAGGAAAATAATGGCAATAGAATTTAACATACAAGAATCAAAAGTTTTAAAAGGAGTATATATAATAGTTCCTAATAAATTTAGAGATTTACGAGGAGAAATATGGACAGCTTTTACAAGTGAAACTATAGATAGACTTTTGCCAGATAATCTTCAATTTATACATGATAAATTTATTCACTCTAGACATAATGTTATAAGAGGTATACACGGGGATCATAAAACATATAAACTAGCTACTTGTGTTTATGGAGAAATCCATCAGGTTGTGGTTGATTGTAGGCAAGATTCACCTACTTATTTAAAACATGAAAAATTTATAATAAATCAAGATAACCAAAAAATTATCTTAGTTCCAGCTGGATTTGGAAATGCACATTATGTAAGTAGTGAAAGTGCAGTGTATTATTACAAATGTGCATATAAAGGAGAATATGTTGATGCAAATGACCAATTCACTTATGCTTGGAACGATGAGAGAATAGGAGTTGATTGGCCAACAAAATCTCCAATCCTTTCAGAAAGAGATATTTTAGCTACATGCAAGGAATAATTTATGGAAAAAAATTCTAAGATTTATATAGTAGGGCACCGCGGATCTGCTGGAAGCGCCATAATGGAAAAATTACAAAAACTAGGTTATAATAATCTAATATATGCAACAAGAGAAGAATTAAACTTACTTGATTTTAGTGCTGTAAAAAATTTTTTTGATAATAATCAACCAGAATATGTTTTTTTTGCAGCGGCAAAAATGAGTGCTTTGGGCGCAAAAGCTCCAGCTGATATTTTATATGAAAATTTAACAATTCAGAATAATATATTTTTCAATTCGTATAGTCTAAATGTAAAAAAATTAATTTTTTTTGGTAGCTCTTGGATGTATCCTCAACATGCAAACAATCCTATTAAAGAAGAAAGTTTGCTTACAAGTGAGTTAGAATATAATGCTGAGCCATATGCTTTAGCAAAGATTGCTGGAGTTAGAATGTGTGAATTTTATAATTTACAATATAATACTAATTTTATTTCAGTTGCATTGACTAATTTATATGGAAAAACAGCTGATTATGACTTAAAAACAGCCAGGGTGTTACCAGCGATGCTTAGAAAATTTCATTTAGCAAAACTTCTTAATGAAAAGAGGTATGGTGAAATTTTATTAGATCTTAACTTGCAAGATCAAGATGAGGCGATAAATTATCTTAATACCAATGGAATTCATGAAGAACATATAGAGCTTTGGGGTGCAGGTAAGACTAGGAGAGAATTTATACATTCAGAAGATTTGGCAGATGTTTGTATATATATAATGAATAATATTAATTTTAGTGATCTATCTAAAAATAATATAAAAAATACACATATTAATGTGGGCACAGGTAGTGATTTATCTATTGCAGAATTAGCTTATTTAATAAAGCAAATTACACAATACCAAGGTGAAATAAAATTTGATATAAGCAAACCAGATAGCTCTATGAATAGACTACTTGATTGTTCTAAAATTCATTCTTTTGGTTGGAAGCATAAAATAGAACTTGAAGAAGGTATTAAGATGATGTATGAGCAATATTTATTGCTAAAATAAAGTATTATATTTGCTAATAAATAGTTTTAAAGGAATAATAATGAAGATAGGAATAATTGGTGCTGGTATATCTGGTATGTCTGTTGCAAGGCTCTTAAAAGATAAATTTGAAGTTGAAGTTCTAGAAAAATATAATGTAGTAGGTGGTATTGCTAGAACGAGAGATGTTAATGGTGGTGCGTATCATGTCAATGGTGGACATTGTTTTAATTCTAAATTTGGTGATGTTCTAGATTTTGTTTTTAATGTCGTATTAAGTAAAGATAAATGGAATTATTTGCCTAGAAAAGCTGAAATTTTATTTAAAGAAAATTGGATCACTTATCCTATAGAATTCTCAATTAGAGAAATAAATAATTTTGATCCAAATTTGGCTTTTAGAATAACTAATGAAATGTTTAATGCTTCTTACGAAAAAGGGAAAAATCTTGAAGAATGGTTTATAAATCATTTTGGACCAACTTTAGCAAAAGAGTATTTTATACCGTACAATACTAAAATTTGGGGTATAGCTCCGAAAAATATGGACAATGTGTGGATAGAAGATGAAAGACAAATGAAGCTTCCTGTTCCAACAAAAGAGAGTTTTTATAAATCTTTGATTGATAAAACAACAGATAAAATGTCCCATGCTAGCTTTTATTATCCTAAATCAAACAATCAAAACACCTTTATAGAGGCTATAGGAGAAGGAGTTGATATTATTATAAATTACGAAGTAAAAGATGTTAAAAAAGAAAGTAACCAATGGATTATTAATGGTGAAAAAAAATATGATCTCTTAATAAATACTAGCCCATTGGATTTGATTCCTAAAATTTTAAAAGAT
Source organism: Campylobacter sp. CNRCH_2016_0050h (assembly GCF_025772605.1). Classification (NCBI taxonomy): domain Bacteria; kingdom Pseudomonadati; phylum Campylobacterota; class Epsilonproteobacteria; order Campylobacterales; family Campylobacteraceae; genus Campylobacter; species Campylobacter sp. CNRCH_2016_0050h. Next base: position 6,546 of record NZ_JAKMSK010000022.1, read on the forward strand.
ATTCCCAATAATATTTTGGGATATTTTGAAAAATTAAAATTTAATAGAGTTAGTAATGTTTTATGGAAAATGAATTCCGAGTTTATTCCAACATGGGCATATATTCCAAATAAAGATTTCAAAATCCATAGAATTATAAATACAGGTAGATTTATGTATCCTTATAAAAATTGTTGTATAACTGAGATAATAGGAGAACATCCTATTGAAATTTTTGAAGAAGAAGGAAAAAAAATAGAATTTTTAGATTCAATTGTTTCACATAATATCACAGAGCATGCTTATCCTTTATTTGATTTAAATTATGTGAAATCTAAGAAAAATGCTTTAGAATATTTAAATTTTATTGGATTGATTTCTCATGGTAGATTTGGTGAATGGGAATATTATAATATGGATGTTTGTATAAAAAGATCCATAGATTTAGCAAAAAAAATAATAAATGAGTATTATCATGACTAATATCCTTCTTTGTGGTGGTAGCGGTACAAGACTTTGGCCACTTAGCAGAACACTAATGCCAAAACAATTTTTGAAATTATTTGATGATAAATCTTTGTTTGAGTTAGCTTTGCAAAGAAATTCCAAATTTTGCTTTAATACTTTAATAGTATGCAACGAAGAGCAGTATTTTCTAGCTCTTGATCAAATTTCAAATACAAATAGAACTAAATTTATTTTAGAGCCACTAGCAAAAAATACCGCAGCAGCTATTACTTTAGCTTGTTTATCTTTACCTAAAGAAGAGATAGTTTTAATTACACCAAGTGATCATTTAATCAAAAATGAAAAAAAATATCGAGAAGCAATAACTAAAGCTTTAGAATTTGTAAATGATAATTACCTTGTTACTTTTGGTATAAAACCTGATAGCCCACATACTGGATATGGTTACATTAAATCTAAAAATACTCATGATGTTGAAGCTTTTATAGAAAAACCAAATTTAAAAAAAGCAAAAGAATTTTTAGAAGATGGAAGTTATTTATGGAATTCAGGTATGTTTATGTTTAAAGTTGGTTTTTTCTTAGAGCAAATGCAAGCTTATTCAAAAAAAATATATGATTTTTGTTTAAAAGCACATAAAAATGCTTTAATACAAAATGATTTTATCAAAATCAAATCAGCAGACATGGAGAAAATTCCAGAACTAAGCATAGATTATGCCTTAATGGAAAAATCAAACAAGGTAAAAGTAATATCTAGTGACATTTCTTGGAGTGATGTAGGAAGCTTTGAAAGTTTAGCTAAAGAGTTTAATAATGGCAAAAATTATACCAATGCGAATGCTAAATTTTTAGATTCTAATAATATTTTTTGCTATGCAAGTGATAAAAAGAAATTTATATCTACAATTGATCTTGATGATATATTTATCATAGACACTCAAGATGCACTTTTAATTGGCAAAAAATCATCATCTCAAAAAGTAAAGCAAATTTATGAAGCTATTAAAGAAAATGAAAATCTAAGTAAAAATCATCTTTGTACGCATAGACCTTGGGGAAGTTTTACTATACTTGAAGATGAAAAAGGATATAAAATCAAACGCATAGAAGTTAAACCCGGCAAAAGACTTTCCTTGCAAAAACATTTTCACAGAAACGAACATTGGATAGTTTTAAGTGGCACAGCAAGTGTAGAAATAGATGGAGTGGAAAATTTAGTAAGACCTAATGAGTCAATCTATATAAAAATGGGACAAAAACATCGTTTAAGTAATTATGGTAAAATTCCTGTTGTAATCATAGAAGCTCAAGTAGGTGAATACACAGGTGAAGATGATATAGTAAGATTAGAAGATGATTATAAAAGGATATAAATGAAAAAAGTGGCATTAATAACTGGAGTTACTGGACAAGATGGAGCTTATTTGTCTGAATTTTTACTCAACAAAGGCTATGAAGTACATGGTATAAAAAGAAGATCTTCTTTATTTAATACAGATAGGATAGATCATTTATTTGAAGGATATCATGATAAAAAAAATGATTTTTATTTGCACTATGGCGATATGACTGATTCTATGAATTTGACTAGAATAATAGCTGAGATTAAACCAGATGAGATTTATAATCTTGCTGCTATGAGTCATGTACATGTTAGCTTTGAAACACCTGAATATACAGCAAATGCTGATGGTATAGGAACTCTTAGAATACTTGATGCGGTAAGGTTTTTAAATTTAATTCAAAAAACTAAAATTTATCAAGCCTCTACTTCAGAGCTTTTTGGAAAAGTACAAGAAACCCCACAAAGCGAAAAAACTCCATTTTACCCAAGAAGTCCTTATGCGGTAGCAAAAATGTATGCATATTGGATTACAGTAAATTACAGAGAAGCTTATAATATGTTTGCATGTAATGGAATTTTATTTAATCATGAAAGTCCTGTTAGAGGGGAAACATTTGTAACTAGAAAAATCACCCGCGCGGCTGCAAAAATAGCTTTAAATTTAGATGATATACTTTATCTTGGTAATTTAGATGCTAAAAGGGATTGGGGGCATGCAAAAGATTATGTAAAAATGATGTGGATGATACTTCAGCACGAAAAAGCTGATGATTGGGTTATAGCTACTGGAAAAACTACTACAGTAAGAGACTTTGTCAAGCTTGCTTTTGAATACTGTGGGATAAAACTAAATTTTAAAGGAAATGGGATAGATGAAGAGGGTTTTATAGAAGATTTTGATCAACAAAGAGTTAAAGAGCTTTCTTTAAATTTTAACCATCTTCGAAAAGGCCAAGTAGTAGTAAAAGTAAATCCTAGATATTTTAGACCTACCGAAGTTGATTTGCTTTTAGGTGATCCTTCTAAGGCTGAAAAAGAACTAGGTTGGAATAGGGAATATGATCTTAAAAATTTAGTTAATGATATGATGAAAAATGATTTGAAACTCATGAATAAAGATGTCTTTCTCAAAGAAGGTGGATATAAAATAATGAGGTATTATGAGTAATCCATAATATTTTTTATAACAAATTATAAAGCAACATTAATATTCTAAAAAAGTAAATAAAATTGATAAAGATGTGATAATGCATACATGTAATATAGAGTTTAATATAGAAAAATATAATATTCAAATTGGTGGAGGACTATATCGGTATTTAAATTATGAGTGTTTACTTAAATTACTGAAATTTGGTAAAAATGATATTGAAGATAAGAAGTTTTATATTATTACTAGTTTGGTATCTGATGAATATGTTTTTTTATTTCTAAAAGTAAATCAAAAAATTTTTATATTAGTTCAAAAATTTTCTATTGATATGGTAATTGACATTGGATCTAATAAGATAAACATCTTATCTAAAATTTCTGAGGAGCAAGTAGAAAATGCTTTAAATACATTAAAAATGAAAATTAGCTTTCTATATGATAATAATATAGATTTTTATAAAATTTTTATATATAATTATGAAAAACTAGAAACTTCGCGAAAAATACTTTTTCTTAATAGTTATCCTAGGCCATGGCATTATTTTCAAGACTTTTTATGTAAATTTTTTATTATAAAAAATAAAATTATGAAAGATAGGACAATATCTATTCTTTCTTTAGTTAAAAACGAATATATAGATTTAAACTATGATGATATTACTACATATGAATTTATAAGTGATGATGTAGCGAATCAATTTATTATAGAGAATGATTTTGTAGTATGGAGACCTATTAGAAATTTTATTACTAAAGATGAATGCACATTTAATATGAAGGAAAAATTTTATTTTTGGTTAAAAAATATTTCTCTAAGAAATTCTTCGGAGTTTAGAAATTCTGTCATGCAAGAAATTATAAAATATAAATATAAAATTTGGATTAGTGTTGCGAGACAGGGTAGAAAATGGATAGAACAAGAGCAAGGCATTATTGAATTATCAGAGAGTTTAAGAAAAATGTATGGTGATAAAGTATGTATTGTGCTAGATAGTCTAACCTCTAGTTTGTATCATGGAAAGGAAGCTTATGGTTTGATAAATATGGATGAGATGTTTTATATACATTCTTTGAGTAAAAATTTAAAAATTAAAAGTTTTAATATATTTGGATTTTCATCTGCGGAAAAAATCAACATAGCTCATTGTGTTGATTTTTATATCGGAAATATGAATACTGATATGCTTTATCCGTGTTATATTGCTAAAAAATATGGGGTTTGTTATGGTAGTGTTGAGAACTATGATATTAAAAAACAAGATGAGGAAATTTTATATTTAAATTTTTTTCCAATTGAACATGTCAAAACAGTTAATCCTGGAAAAATATATTGTAGATCAGATTATTCTATAAATCCTTTTTATTTTGCAAAATATGTATCACAACAGATATATTTTTACTTTACAAAAAATAAATAGCCAATGAAAGAAAATACGATGGTAAATAATTTATTAGAACAAATATACAATAGAAATTTGTATAAATCTTTTAAAATAGATAATCTTCTTCAAGAAAACCAGAAATTAAATCAA
>NZ_JAKMSK010000023.1:0-10073 GCF_025772605.1 Campylobacter sp. CNRCH_2016_0050h
AAGGGTAATAAATTTATATTGGAAATTATGTGATTTTGATATAATTACTAGATATAGATTTTTAAAATATGAAAAGGAAAAAATGACAGCGTATATTAGTATAGGAACAACCAATAGTGGCAATCAAGAAAGACAAGGCTTTTTAATGCAAAATGAAAATAAACTTTTGCAACAAGGTTATATCTATCCAAAATCTCTTAGAATGGCAAATAGACATTGGGTTTTAGTCGATATAGTTTTAGAGCTTATAAAAAAAGATAAATTAAGTCAAAATCCATTGGACGATTTAGAAGATGTGCGTTTGATTAAGGCTGTTGAGAATTTCAAAATAGAGGCCACAATACATAAAGATAAGAAATTTATATTTTCTGCAGAAGGGATAGTTTGGGATTTTTCTACTAAAAGACATATAGAAATTCTTAAAAGTGTTTTAAATGCTTTAGGATTTGATGAAATTTATGAAATTATTTACTTTAGAGATACTCTTGGATATTTAAATTCTCATTGTTCTCAAGATATTAAAAATAATATGGGGTTTTATAGTGCCGATTTTAAGCCTGATGAGCATCCTAGAAAATATATATTTGATTATAAGTGGATTTGTGAGAGCCATATAGAAGTATTTGGTGAAAAAAGTTTAATAGTGAGACTTTTGAAGGAAGAATATGTTGGCGGAACATTACTTAAAGATTTTGTATATCATTTAGGTTTAGAATGGGATGATGAATTTTCATTAAAGCAAAATAAAAATGAAAGTTTTAATCTTTTAGGTATGGAGCTTCAAGGAAGACTTATAAAAAAAGATTTGCATGGGCAAAACATAAATTCTTTACTTTATACGGCTAGAAAAATTTTTGAAGGTGCTAATGAGGATAGGTTGAAATTTAGAGTGCAAAAAGAAATAGCAAAAGCTTATGTTGATTATTATGCTCCTTCACTTGAGTGGGTTAGAGCTAAGTATTTTTCACACAGAAAAAGCTTATTTGAGCCGATTAATTGGGATGAGTATGAAGAAAATCCAACCTTAACCCAAACCAAAGAAAGTGATTGGGATAAAATAGCTGATTTTATAGCAGAAATTATTGTGTCTAAAAATAAAATTATCCAGTCTTTAAAAAGTAATTAACGCAATGTTTTAACATTGCGTTAATTATATGCTTTTTCTAGCATATTTTTGATACTTTGAAAATCTTCAAAATTTTCAGGACTTATAAATTCAGCATTGAGACTTTTTCCATAGTGTTTTTCAATTTCAGCTACTAAAGCCATAATATCAATACTATCTATAATGTCTTCACTTACTAAATTTTGCATTGTTTCATCAATATCGGTTCTCTCTATGTTCATAAAAAATTTTTTAATATTTTGCATATTTATCCTTTTTTTGTTTAAAATAATAATGATTATTATATCTTATTAATATTGAATTTTATAAGAATTTGATAATATATTATCTTTATTAATTTGAGAAAGTTTTAAATGATTGCAAGTGTTATTTGGCTTACAGGTTTAGCAGGTAGTGGAAAAAGTACTATAGGTAAAGCATTATATGAGAAATTAAAAAATGAGCATAAAAACATTATCTATCTTGATGGAGATGAATTAAGAGATTTACTGGGGTATTATAGCTATGATAAGCAAGGTCGTATAGATGTAGCATTAAAAAGATCCCAATTTGCTAAATTTTTAAATGATCAAGGTATGATAGTAGTTGTAACAACCATATCTATGTTTAATGAAATTTATAAATATAATAGAGAAAATTTAAAAAATTATTTTGAAATTTATATTAAATGCTCAATGGAAGAATTAATTAAAAGAGACCAAAAAGGACTTTATACAAAAGCTTTAAATGGTGAAATTAAAAATGTTGTAGGTGTTGATGTAAAATATGATGAACCAAATGCACATTTTATACTAGATAATTCATTGCAGGATAATTTAGATAAAAAGGTCGATATAATATTTGATTTAGTAATAAAGGAGTTTCATGAAACAAGGTGATTTTAGTGAAGTTGCAAAACATTATCACAATAGACCAGCATACTCAAGTATGCTTATAGAAAAGCTCATAAAATGTGTAAATGATCAAAATAAAAGCACATTAAAAGTTGTAGAAGTAGGAGCGGGTACGGGAAAGCTTACTAAAATGCTTGCTGATGAGTTTAATCTTTGTATAGATGCAGTCGAGCCAAATGATAATATGCGTGAAGAGGGTATTAAATTTACCCAAAATTCACAAAATATTACTTGGTATAAAGGCAGTGGAGAAGAAACTACCATGCCTAGTAATTATGCTGATTGGGTAATCATGGCCAGTTCTTTTCACTGGACAGATCCTAAAAAATCCTTACCTGAGTTTGCAAGAGTGCTTACAGGGGGGGGGTATTTCACTGCTATATGGAATCCACGCCATATAGCTAAAGGCTCTGTGTTTTATGAAATTGAAGAGGAAATTAAACATATTATACCAGAGCTTACTCGTGTAAGTAGTGGAACTCAAAATGTTAAAAATTGGGAAGAAATCTTAGTAAGTACTGGAGATTTCACAGACTGCTTTTTTATGGAGTGCGATTATAAAGAGCTTTGGAGTAAAGAGCGTTATCTTGGAGCTTGGCATTCTGTAAATGATATTCAAGCACAAGCTGGAAAAGCTAGATGGGAAGAAATTTTAAAAATGATAGAAAATAAAATTTCTTCTATGGATATGATTGAAATTCCTTATAAAATCCGTGCATGGACGGTGCATAAGGCATAGTAAAATCCTTTAGCTTTTTTAGCTTTGCTATTAAAGTTAAAGGAAAAAAATGGAAAAAATAGTAGAACAAGTTTGGGATTATACTAAGCATGCAAAATTTTACTCATATAGACCAAATTATGCACCACTTAGTATAGATATGCTAGTAGAGCTTGCTAAAAGAACTAGTCAAAGTTCAAAGATAAAAGTTGCAGATATTGGAGCAGGTACAGGGAATTTAAGTATTATGCTTTTAGAGAGAGCTTGTAAAGTGGTAGCGGTTGAGCCAAATGATGCAATGCGTGAAATTGGTATAGAAAGAACTCAAGGTCAAGATGTAGAATGGGTAAGAGCTACCGGTATTGACTCTACTTTAAAAGATGGAGAGTTTGATTGGGTGAGCTTTGGAAGTAGCTTTAATGTGATGGATAGATCAATGGCACTAAAAGAAAGTCATAGATTGCTCAAAAAAGGATGTTATTTTACTTGTATGTGGAATCATAGAGATTTAAATGATCCTATTCAAAAAATAGCAGAAGATATTATTGTTAGTTTTGTTCCAAATTATACAAGAGGCACAAGAAGAGAAGATCAACGCCCTATTATAGAAGCACATAAAGAGCTTTTTGATAATATTATTTATTTGGAAGAAGATTTTTACTTTCATCAAAGTGTAGATAATTATATCAATGCTTGGAAAAGTGTAAAAAATCCTTATTGGGATCTTGAGACTAAAGAAGGTAATGAGTTGTTTGAGAAAATCACTGATAAGTTAAAACAAGAATTACCAGGTGAATTTGATATCAAATATACAACAAGAGCTTGGAGTGCAAAAAAAATATAAAAGAGTGATATTATGGATAGATTAGTTTTTCAAACAAAAGCAAGAAATTTACAGAATTTAAAAAATATACTTAAAAATGCAAAAGTTTTAGATGTAGTTATCACTTCTTTAAAAGAAATCATTCAAGATAAAGAAGAAGTGCTTAAAAAAATTATCAATCTAAATGCGAAAAAACTAATCATCCGTAGTTCTTCTAATAGCGAAGATAGTTTAAAAAGTTCCAATGCTGGAGCTTTTCTAAGTTTGGCTAATGTAGATATTAATGATAAAAGCCAACTTTTTAATGCTTTAGAAAAAGTAGGTCATTCTATGCCTAGTGAGAATGATGAAATTTTAATCCAACCTATGCTTTTAGATATTAAAAAATGTGGTGTTGCTTTTAGTGTAGATAAGGATAATTTTGCTCCATATTTTTGTATAGAATACGATGAAAACGGCTCTAATAGTTCCATTACAGATGGAAGTGCTAAAAATGCTAAAACATATTTTCACTACCGTGAAAATGAAGATATAAAAGATCCATATATGCAAAAAGTTATTTTATTATTAAAAGAACTTGAAAGTTTATATGGTTGTAATTTTTTAGATGTAGAATTTGCTTTTAATGAGCAAGATGAACTTTTTTGCTTGCAAGTTAGACCTTTAATAATGCAAGAAAAAATTAATCTTTTTAATAACCTGCCTAAAGAAGCTTTACATAGACTTTATAAAAGATTTGTATCTTTACAAGAACCAAGATCTAGAGTGCTTGGAGATAAAGCCATTTTTGGTGTAATGCCTGATTGGAATCCAGCAGAAATTATAGGACTTAGACCAAAAAGATTAGCTTTTAGTCTTTATAAAGAAATCATTACAGATAATATTTGGGCTTATCAAAGAAATAATTATGGCTATAGAGATTTAAGATCGCACCCTTTAATCCATTCTTTTTTAGGTATTCCTTATGTAGATGTGAGACTTTCTTTTAATTCTTTTATACCAAAAACACTGGATGAGAGTATTGCTAAAAAGTTAGTTAATTATTATTTAAATAAATTATATGAAAATCATGAGTTACATGATAAAGTAGAATTTGATATAGTATTTTCTTGTTATGATTTTCATATGGCTGATAAATTAGAACGCTTATTAGATCATGGTTTTAATAAAAATGAAATTAAACGCATTGAATTTTCTTTATTAAATCTTACTAATTCTATTGTTAATATTAAAAATGGCTTATGTTTAAAAGATATAGAAAAATCAAAACAAATGATTGTATATTATGAAAATATTATGCATTCAGATTTTTCATCATTGGATAAAATTTATTGGCTTTTAGAAGAGTGTAAAAGATATGGAACATTACCATTTGCTGGTGTTGCAAGGGCTGCGTTTGTGGCCATGACTATGCTTAATTCTTTGGTGGAAATTAGATTTTTTAGCAAAGAAGAAAAAAATGAATTTTTAAATTCTCTCCACACCGTTAGTAAAACTTTGAGTTATGAATTAGCAACTTTAAATGAAAATAACAAACAAGATTTTTTAAAACAATTTGGTCATTTAAGAGCAGGGACTTATAATATTTTATCTCCAAGGTATGATGAGGATTTTGATGGGTATTTTGATTTAAAACAAAAAAGTGAAATTCAAAAAGAAAAGGAATTTAAGATTAGCGATGATAAATTGCAAAAACTTGATCAAATTTTAAAAGAACATGGAATTGAAGTTAATGCAAAAGAATTTTTTAGTTTTTTGAAAATAGCTATAGAAGGACGCGAATTTATTAAATTTGAATTTAGCAAGCTCTTATCTAAAGCTATATCACTGATAGAGGATCTTGGAAATTATTATGGAATATCTAAAGAAGATATGGCCCATTTGAATATTAAGAGTATTTTAAATTTGTATTCTAGTGTGTATTCTAAAAATCCAAAAGATAAATTTTTGAGTGAAATTAATGAAAACAAACAAGAATATGAATTAAGTTTAGCTATAAAACTTCCGGCTTTACTAACTGATGCACATCAAATATTTGGGTTTTTTACTAGCTATATTCATCCAAATTTTATCACTCAAAAAAGTATTAGTGCTAATATTGCTTTAGAAAATGAACAAGATTTAAAAGGCAAGATAGTGTTAATCTATGCAGCTGATCCTGGATATGATTATTTATTTACTAAAGATATCGCAGGTTTTATCACTTGCTATGGTGGTGCAAATTCACATATGGCTATTAGAGCTTCTGAACTTGCTATGCCTGCTGTTATTGGTGTAGGTGAAGAGAATTTTAAAAAATATCTTCAAGCAAAAAAAATTAAAATTGATTGTCAAAGTGAGCAGATATTTTGTCTATGAAATTTATAGCTATTAGTCAAAGAATTTTAGAAAATCAAGATTATTATGAATTAAGAGAGTGTTTGGCGCTTGATTGGGGAAGTTTTTTTAAAAAAGAATTAAGTGAGTTTTTACCTCTTCCATTGAGTTATGAAATTGATTTTAAAAATTATATCTCTAGTATTAGTGCTGTGATTTTAAGTGGGGGTAATGATTTAAACTCTTGTAAATTTTCTTTTATTAATCAAAAAAGAGATGAGTATGAAAAAAACATTATAAAACATTGTATGCAAAATAACATTCCACTACTTGGGGTTTGCAAAGGAGCACAGATGATCGCTTCTTATTTTAATTCTACTATTTGTCCTTGTAAAGATCATGTTGGAAATCATGAAGTGTATTTAAAAGATCAAATAATTAATGTTAATTCATATCATAATTTTGCTATTAAAACATTAGGTAATGAGCTTGAGGTGTTAGCAAATGCAAAAGATGAAACAATAGAAGCTTTTAAGCATAAAAAATTTAGTATTTATGGTCTAATGTGGCATATTGAAAGAGAAAATGGTATGAGCGAAAAAAGTATTTTTAATGCGTGGTTAAAGGATATAAAATGAGAGCTATAATTTTAGCAGCAGGGTTTGGTTCAAGGTTAATGCCTTTAACAAAGAACAATCCAAAATGTATGGTTGAATATAAAAATAAAAAAATCATAGACTATGAAATTCAAGCTTTAAAAGAAAATAATATTCATGAGATATGTGTAGTTGGTGGATATTTATTTGATGTTTTAAAGGATTATGCGGGTAAAAATCATAATTTGGAGTTGTTTTATAAAAATGAAAACTATGATAAAACTAATATGGTTCAGACTTTATTTTGTGCTAGAGATTTTTTGCAAAAGTGTATTGAGGATGAGCAAGATTTGATTATTTCTTACGCTGATATAGTTTATTTTAAAGATAGTATAGAAAAACTCAAACAATCAAAAGATGATTTTGCTGTTATTGTGGATAAAGTTTGGAAAGAACTATGGTTAAAAAGGTTTGAAAATCCACTTGATGATGCTGAAACTTTAAAATTACATGATGATTTTATAGTAGAGCTTGGCAAAAAAGCAAAAAGTTATGATGAAATTCAAGGGCAATATATAGGCTTATTTAAATTTTCTCATCATTTTTTAAAAGAAGTTTTAAAAACTTATGATGAGCTTGATAGAACTTTACTTTATGATGAAAAAGATTTTAAAAATATGTATATGACAAGTTTTTTACAAATTTTAATTAATAAATACAAAAATGCAAAAGCTATAAAAATCAATGGAAATTGGTGCGAGATAGATTTTATGAGCGATTTAAGAGTGGAGATTTAAGAGTTTTACTTAAAACCTTCCTATCAATTTTCCCATTTGCATTTAAAGTAAATTGTTCTATTTTAACAAATTTTTTAGGTATCATGTAAACAGGGAGTTTGTCTTTTAAAAAGTTTTTAAAATCTAACTCTTTCTTGCTTTCATAAAAACAAATAATTTCTTCTTTAAAAATACAAGCACAATTTCTTACATTCTCATGAGAATTGATAATACTTTCTATCTCTCCAAGTTCTATGCGATGACCCATATATTTGATTTGATGATCTATCCGTCCATAACATAAAAGTTCGCCAAATTCATTATAAGCTACCACATCACCTGTTTTATAAAGCAAGTCTAGGTAATTATCGTGCAAAGGATTTTGCATAAAAGCTTGCTTTGTTTTTTCCTTATCGTTGTAATAGCCTAAAGAAAGACAAGTTCCTCTTACATAAAGCTCGCCTTTAATTCCCACTTGACTTGGAGTAATTAAATTTAAATTTTCATCAAAGACTAAAAGTTGGGTATTTTTACAAGCTTTTCCTATAGGTAAAAGCTCATCATCGCTAAATTGCCTATCAACTATGTAAAAAGAGCACGCATCGGTAATTTCAGTAGGTCCGTAAAGATTAGCAAATAAAGCACTAGGAAGGTGCTTACGCCAAATGTTGAGTTGTTTATTTGGCATGATTTCACCACAAAAAAGAATTTTATTTAAATGCCTTAGTGTAAAGGCTTCAAGAGCATTGGTATTAGCAAAATAAATCAGCACTGAAGGTACCCAAAAAATTGTTGTTATTTTTTCTTGTTCTAGATACTCTAAAATTTTATTTGGAAAAGCAAAAAGATGATTTGGCAGTATATGAAGTGTAGCTCCCATTTTAACAGAGCTAAATATATCTAATATGCTATTATCAAAGTAAAATGGCGCTTGATTAGCAAGTATATCTTCATGGCTTAGCTTAAAAGTTTCACATACCCAAAAAGTATAATCAATCACACTTTTATGGCTTATACTTACTCCTTTTGGAGTTCCTGTGCTTCCGCTTGTAAAAAAGACATAAAGTAAGTTTGTATCTATGTGATTATTTAAAGCTTTTTCTAAAGCATTTTCATTTATATCAAAGCTTTCAAAATCTTCTGTAAAAATGGTATCAAGACTAAAATCTAAATTTAATTTTTTAGAAGTAATTAAAAGCTTTGGTTTTAAAACTTCTATGACTTTTTCTACACGCTCTTTAGGGCTTTTTTCATCTAAAAGTGTATAAAAATTTCCACTTTTTGCTACACCAAAAAAAGAAAGCAGACAATCAATCCCTTTAGGAAGTATGATTAATACAGGATCTTGTGTACTTTTAGTAGGAAGTTTAGAAAGAATTTTACTTGCTATTTTTTTACTTAAATCATCAAATTCTTTATAGCCTATACTTCTACCATTAAACTCAACAAAAGCATTTTTACTTCCAAATTTAGCAACACTTTCTTGTAAAAAATCATTGATATGAGTTGTCATTTTATTCCTTTAGCAAACAATAAGGGTTATCCTTTAAAGCTTTTAATGTTTTTTCTAAATAGTTTTTCATGTCGATATTTATTATATGAGCATTGGAAAAATTTAAAATATTAAAATTATTATCATTTTTTAAAATAGCTACTTGTTTATCAACATCTAAATCTGAATTTTCATTCAATTTTCTAACATAGTATTTAATATTTTTTTGGAGTATTTTACCATCTTCATCAATAATTTTTCCACTAAAATTTTTAAAATATCTATATGGAACATGAGCTTTTTCTTCTATGAAATGACTAAAAGTGTACCCGGCTATTTTAGAGCCAAATAAAACTAATTTTCCATTTTCTTTGGCTAAAATTTCATACACACAATTTTCTCCAAAACAACTTGTAGTGTCCTTTAAAAACAATTCTTCTTTAGCTCCTTTAATGGCAAATGAAAATATAGGATCATTGGTGCGTTTTACCCCCCCCCATTTACGAAAATATTCTGTTAAAACGCCAACAGTGCTTTTTGAATTCAAATTATCATAAACTTCATTTTTGCAAAAACTATAAGTAAATGTAGGCATGATTAAAGTACCTTCTTTACCTATAACTTTAAAAAAACAATCTAATATAGTTTGTAAAAATTCATTTCTAGGAAGTAAAGGAATACCAAATTTCATCAATTCACTATGTACACACAAAATATCACCTTTTTTAATACCAAGTTTTTTAAAAGCTTCTATTAAGTCTATATTGGAATATTTTTTATCATTGCATTTAAATATATATTTCATACTTTTTTCTTTGAATGTATTTTAATTAGTTATAATAGCATATAAATTATAATATCAAGAAAGAAAAATATGCTCATAAATCAAACCTATTTCATAGACTCTTGTGATGATGTAGAATTAAATATAAAAAGAGAAAGTAAATTAGAATATAGAATCACTTATGATGATAGTAAGCAAATGAAAGCTATTGTTTTTATCATAGGTGGATATGGAGCAAATGCAAATATACATTTTCTAGAAAGTTATAGAAATTTTATAGCTAAAAAATTTGATGTAGTAGCTGTAAATGTATTTTATCATTGTTTTTGCCAAAGAGTTTCTGATGTGGATAAATATAGCGCTGAAATGACTTTTTTATTAGACGATATAAGAACATTTGAAAAGGCTTTCAGGGATTTTGAAATAGAATTTGAAGTGCTAGATAATACAAAAAATATAGAAAAATATTATCAAATTCTTGATCAAAAAATGAGTATATTAAAAGAACAAGGAATTTTAAATCAAGACTATAAGGTTGAGTTATCTGTG
>NZ_JAKMSK010000024.1:0-5940 GCF_025772605.1 Campylobacter sp. CNRCH_2016_0050h
TCCCAATTTTAATAAAACTTTAAGCTTTTACTGCTATAATTTCATTTCCTTTTCAAATAAAAGGGACTTAAAAAACTTAAGATTTTTATCTTAATTTTTAATATTTGTTCTTTAAATTATTAATATTGTTAATCAAATCTTATAGTCAATCTTTGAAATCTAAATAAGTGATCGATTGAGCCAGAGATTTACCTTAATAATGTAAATCTATCAATTAATAATTAAAGATTATTTTATTAATCTTTAAAATACTTTTTCTTTAAAGAAAAAGATTAAACTATCTATATTTTTTATGGAGAGTTTGATCCTGGCTCAGAGTGAACGCTGGCGGCGTGCCTAATACATGCAAGTCGAACGATGAAGCTTTTAGCTTGCTAGAAGTGGATTAGTGGCGCACGGGTGAGTAAGGTATAGTTAATCTGCCCTACACAAGAGGACAACAGTTGGAAACGACTGCTAATACTCTATACTCCTGCTTAACATAAGTTGAGTAGGGAAAGTTTTTCGGTGTAGGATGAGACTATATAGTATCAGCTAGTTGGTGAGGTAATGGCTCACCAAGGCTATGACGCTTAACTGGTCTGAGAGGATGATCAGTCACACTGGAACTGAGACACGGTCCAGACTCCTACGGGAGGCAGCAGTAGGGAATATTGCGCAATGGGGGAAACCCTGACGCAGCAACGCCGCGTGGAGGATGACACTTTTCGGAGCGTAAACTCCTTTTCTTAGGGAAGAATTCTGACGGTACCTAAGGAATAAGCACCGGCTAACTCCGTGCCAGCAGCCGCGGTAATACGGAGGGTGCAAGCGTTACTCGGAATCACTGGGCGTAAAGGGCGCGTAGGCGGATTATCAAGTCTCTTGTGAAATCCAACGGCTTAACCGTTGAACTGCTTGGGAAACTGGTAGTCTAGAGTGAGGGAGAGGCAGATGGAATTGGTGGTGTAGGGGTAAAATCCGTAGATATCACCAAGAATACCCATTGCGAAGGCGATCTGCTGGAACTTAACTGACGCTAAGGCGCGAAAGCGTGGGGAGCAAACAGGATTAGATACCCTGGTAGTCCACGCCCTAAACGATGTACACTAGTTGTTGGGGTGCTAGTCATCTCAGTAATGCAGCTAACGCATTAAGTGTACCGCCTGGGGAGTACGGTCGCAAGATTAAAACTCAAAGGAATAGACGGGGACCCGCACAAGCGGTGGAGCATGTGGTTTAATTCGAAGATACGCGAAGAACCTTACCTGGGCTTGATATCCTAAGAACCTCTTAGAGATAAGAGGGTGCTAGCTTGCTAGAACTTAGAGACAGGTGCTGCACGGCTGTCGTCAGCTCGTGTCGTGAGATGTTGGGTTAAGTCCCGCAACGAGCGCAACCCACGTATTTAGTTGCTAACGGTTTGGCCGAGCACTCTAAATAGACTGCCTTCGTAAGGAGGAGGAAGGTGTGGACGACGTCAAGTCATCATGGCCCTTATGCCCAGGGCGACACACGTGCTACAATGGCATATACAATGAGACGCAATACCGCGAGGTGGAGCAAATCTATAAAATATGTCCCAGTTCGGATTGTTCTCTGCAACTCGAGAGCATGAAGCCGGAATCGCTAGTAATCGTAGATCAGCCATGCTACGGTGAATACGTTCCCGGGTCTTGTACTCACCGCCCGTCACACCATGGGAGTTGATTTCACTCGAAGCCGGAATACTAAACTAGTTACCGTCCACAGTGGAATCAGCGACTGGGGTGAAGTCGTAACAAGGTAACCGTAGGAGAACCTGCGGTTGGATCACCTCCTTTCTAGAGTACAAACTGATAAGTCTCACAACTATCAGTTCATATATAGACTCAATCATCCTTGTTTAGATTTCAAAGATTGATGAAAAGCTAATTTTGGGGAATTAGCTCAGCTGGGAGAGCGCCTGCTTTGCACGCAGGAGGTCAGCGGTTCGATCCCGCTATTCTCCACCATTTATTAAGGGCCTATAGCTCAGCTGGTTAGAGTGCACCCCTGATAAGGGTGAGGTCACAAGTTCAAGTCTTGTTAGGCCCACCATAAAAAAGATTTGTTTATCAATCATATAATAAAGTTTTAAAACTTAAAGCAAGTATATAGCTAATAATAAAGCAATAAGTAAAGTAAAATACTTTATTACTTATGTTTTTAAATTATTTAAACTCTTTATATATACTTCCTTTAGGTTTTAAGACCTAAGCTAAATAAATAATAGAATATTTTATATATTAGATTAGTTATTTAATGTTATTTGAATTATCATTGTTAAGAGTCACAAGCAAGTTTTAATAAAAACAATTTTACAGGACTTGTTAAAGGATAAAACCTAACTATCTTTTCTTTAGCTTTTAGTTAAAGACAAGTTTTAAACTCACAGCTTAGTTAGACTAATGTTTTTAGTTTTATTAAGTGTTTAAATGCTTTCCGTCTTAAGATAGTAAAGTCTTATCATAAAAACTTTAACAAGGAAGTGATGCGTTTTAGAATGAATTTAAAAGGTAAGCTATTAAGAGCGAATGGTGGATGCCTTGGCTGGTAAAGGCGATGAAGGACGTACTAGACTGCGATAAGCTACGGGGAGCTGTCAAGAAGCTTTGATCCGTAGATTTCCGAATGGGGCAACCCAGTATATAGAGATATATACTACCATAATGGAGCGAACGTAGGGAATTGAAACATCTTAGTACCTACAGGAAAAGAAATCAATAGAGATTGCGTCAGTAGCGGCGAGCGAAAGCGCAAGAGGGCAAACCCAGTGCTTGCACTGGGGGTTGTAGGACTGCAATGTGCAATAGGTAAGGTTAGTAGAACACTCTGGAAAGTGTAGCCATAGAGGGTGATAGTCCCGTATACGAAAACCAAACCTTAGCTAGCAGTATCCTGAGTAGGGCGGGACACGAGGAATCCTGTCTGAAGCTGGGTCGACCACGATCCAACCCTAAATACTACTACCAGACCGATAGTGCACAAGTACCGTGAGGGAAAGGTGAAAAGAACTGAGGTGATCAGAGTGAAATAGAACCTGAAACCATTTGCTTACAATCATTCAGAGCACTATGTAGCAATACAGTGTGATGGACTGCCTTTTGCATAATGAGCCTGCGAGTTGTGGTGTCTGGCAAGGTTAAGCACACGCGAAGCCGTAGCGAAAGCGAGTCTGAATAGGGCGCTTAAGTCAGATGCTGCAGACCCGAAACGAAGTGATCTATCCATGAGCAAGTTGAAGCTAGTGTAAGAACTAGTGGAGGACTGAACCGATAGGCGTTGAAAAGCCCCCGGATGACTTGTGGATAGGGGTGAAAGGCCAATCAAACTTCGTGATAGCTGGTTCTCTCCGAAATATATTTAGGTATAGCGTTGTGTCGTAGTATAAGGGGGTAGAGCACTGAATGGGCTAGGGCATACACCAATGTACCAAACCCTATCAAACTCCGAATACCTTATATGTAATCACAGCAGTCAGGCGGCGAGTGATAAAATCCGTCGTCAAGAGGGAAACAACCCAGACTACCAGCTAAGGTCCCTAAATCTTACTTAAGTGGAAAACGATGTGAAGTTACTTAAACAACCAGGAGGTTGGCTTAGAAGCAGCCATCCTTTAAAGAAAGCGTAATAGCTCACTGGTCTAGTGATTTTGCGCGGAAAATATAACGGGGCTAAAGTAAGTACCGAAGCTGTAGACTTGATTTTATCAAGTGGTAGGAGAGCGTTCTATTTGCGCCGAAGGTATACCGGTAAGGAGTGCTGGAGCGAATAGAAGTGAGCATGCAGGCATGAGTAGCGATAATTAATGTGAGAATCATTAACGCCGTAAACCCAAGGTTTCCTACGCGATGCTCGTCATCGTAGGGTTAGTCGGGTCCTAAGTCGAGTCCGAAAGGGGTAGACGATGGCAAATTGGTTAATATTCCAATACCAACATTAGTGTGCGATGGAAGGACGCTTAGGGCTAAGCAAGCTAGCGGATGGAAGTGCTAGTCTAAGGTCGTAGGAGGTTATATAGGCAAATCCGTATAACAATACTCTGAGAACTGAAAGGCTCTTCAAAGTCTTCGGACAGCGAGGAGAATTGCTGATGCCGTCGAGCCAAGAAAAGTTTCTAAGTTTAGCTAATGTTGCCCGTACCGTAAACCGACACAGGTGGGTGGGATGAGTATTCTAAGGCGCGTGGAAGAACTCTCTTTAAGGAACTCTGCAAAATAGCACCGTATCTTCGGTATAAGGTGTGGTTCGCTTCGTATTAGGATTTACTCCGAAAGCGAAGAAACTTACAACAAAGAGTCCCTCCCGACTGTTTACCAAAAACACAGCACTCTGCTAACTCGTAAGAGGATGTATAGGGTGTGACGCCTGCCCGGTGCTCGAAGGTTAATTGATGGGGTTAGCATTAGCGAAGCTCTTGATCGAAGCCCGAGTAAACGGCGGCCGTAACTATAACGGTCCTAAGGTAGCGAAATTCCTTGTCGGTTAAATACCGACCTGCATGAATGGCGTAACGAGATGGGAGCTGTCTCAAAGAGGGATCCAGTGAAATTGTAGTGGAGGTGAAAATTCCTCCTACCCGCGGCAAGACGGAAAGACCCCGTGGACCTTTACTACAGCTTGACACTGCTATTTGGATAAGAATGTGCAGGATAGGTGGGAGGCTTTGAGTATATGACGCCAGTTGTATATGAGCCGTTGTTGAGATACCACTCTTTCTTATTTGGGTAGCTAACCAGCTTGAGTTATCCTCAAGTGGGACAATGTCTGGTGGGTAGTTTGACTGGGGCGGTCGCCTCCCAAATAATAACGGAGGCTTACAAAGGTTGGCTCAGAACGGTTGGAAATCGTTCGTAGAGTATAAAGGTATAAGCCAGCTTAACTGCAAGACATACAAGTCAAGCAGAGACGAAAGTCGGTCTTAGTGATCCGGTGGTTCTGTGTGGAAGGGCCATCGCTCAAAGGATAAAAGGTACCCCGGGGATAACAGGCTGATCTCCCCCAAGAGCTCACATCGACGGGGAGGTTTGGCACCTCGATGTCGGCTCATCGCATCCTGGGGCTGGAGCAGGTCCCAAGGGTATGGCTGTTCGCCATTTAAAGCGGTACGCGAGCTGGGTTCAGAACGTCGTGAGACAGTTCGGTCCCTATCTGCCGTGGGCGTAAGAAGATTGAAGAGATTTGACCCTAGTACGAGAGGACCGGGTTGAACAAACCACTGGTGTAGCTGTTGTTCTGCCAAGAGCATCGCAGCGTAGCTAAGTTTGGAACGGATAAACGCTGAAAGCATCTAAGCGTGAAGCCAACTCTAAGATGAATCTTCTCTAAGCTCTCTAGAAGACTACTAGTTTGATAGGCTGGGTGTGTAATGGATGAAAGTCCTTTAGCTGACCAGTACTAATAGAGCGTTTGGCTTATCTTATTTAAGCATCACTTCCTTGTTAAGGTTTTTAATAAAGCTTTGGGTGTTTTTATATGAAATATTTATATAAAAATTACATTCTTAAGTTTATAAAATCTTATAAGTAAAGTTTATATTAGAACTTGCTCTTAACATTGTTTTTTAAGTATTCTAAAATAAAACAATAAAGTATTTAGTTCAATAAAACATCTAAATAAGAATAAGATGAAAGTTAAAATAAAAATGATTTTTATATCTAAATCTTATTGATTGTTTTTATTATGCTATATTAAATAGAATATTTAAATAACAATGTCCGTGATTATACAGATGTGGAGACGCCTTGCTCCATCCCGAACCAAGAAGCTAAGCACATCGTGGGTGATGATACTACGCCTTACTGGCAGGGGGAAAGTAGCTCATTGCGGACTTGTTAATTCTTATTATTCTTACTTTATATATAATCCTATATTTATTTTTATTGTTAGTTATTTTAGTTATTTTAGTTATTTTAGTTATTTTAGTTATTTTAGTTATTT
>NZ_JAKMSK010000025.1:0-4397 GCF_025772605.1 Campylobacter sp. CNRCH_2016_0050h
CTTGATTAATTCATTTTCTTTTAAAATATTTTTAAAAATATCTTCAAGATCACTAGCTTTGCAAATTACTATATTATCCATATCCATTATTTTTCCTCATTTTTTAAGTAATAATAAATCGAATTGTTATCAAAACGATCTTTGAGCATGCACCATTTTCCTTTTTTTGCATATTCTTGCAAAAGTTTTCTTGCCTTTTCACGACCAACATATCTTTTGCAATTTCTTAAGACTAGGTTGATTAATTCATTTTGCTTAAAACGACCCATCTTTAAAATCTCTAAAACAGTTTTTATAAACTCTATCTCATAAGAACTCATCTCAACACTATCAAATTCCATTCTTTCTAAATTGCTAAAATTTAAAACTTTGAATGCTATTTTTTCAAGTATAAATCTTCCAAGTTTTTCTGGTCTTAACAAAATAGAATTCATCTCTTCAGTGTATTCACATCTATAGCTAAAATCAGCATAATCAACAATTTGATGACTATCAGAAAAAACTCCGCTTTTATTTAAATGATGAATAAAAAGCACAGTCCCACCTTTTTTTCGAATTATTTTCTCTTTTGAAAATAAATAATTTGGATCAATAAATCTTCCTATTTTTCTAGTGACACAATTTAAAGAATCAACAATTATAAATACATTGAATTTCTCTTGAATTTTTATTATTTCGTCGCATATGTTTTCAAAATATATGAATTTTTTATCAGAGCATGTTAAATCTATTACAAAAAAACGGTTGGTAAAATTTTCAAGAAGATTTGCGAAACCATATTTTTTTAAACTCGAAAGTCCCATATCTGCATTTATATAAAACACTCTAATTTCATTATCTTTCTTTAAAATTTCCTTGCAAAAATACAAACAAACACTTGTCTTTCCACTACCACTACTACCATAAAGCAAACCCAAAGATTCTTTCGGTATCAAATCTTTTAAGAGCCATGATTCTTGACAAGATTGAAAATTTTCCAATTTCAATGAAAATTTTTTTATGTTTTCCATCTTATAATCCTTTTTTAGAATTATAAATTCTTTAATTTAAAATAATATAAATTTTTATTTTATTTTTAACAAAAATATTTTAATATTTTAATAATTTTATATAGGATAATTCTATTATGATAAAAGAAAATATTAAGTTTTTAAGAAAACAACGCAAATTAACACAACAAGAGTTGGGCGAAATTTTAAATGTAGGACAAAAAACAGTAAGTATGTGGGAAAAAGGAAATAACAATATTACACTTCCTACAATACTAAAAATATGCGAATATTTTCAAATTAGTCCAAATGAGCTACTAGCAAATAATTTAGCGGATATGGAATTACATAGAAATCTTAGAAATTACAATAGACTTACACATGAATTACAGCTAAAAAATGGCTTAAATGATTTTTTAAAATCAAACATTGTAAATATGCAACTTCAAAAAATATCTAAACATATTCGTTCTCTCAAAGGTGTAGGATTTATAGAGAAATTAAGTGAAAGCTGGAGTGGAAATGGAGAGAAAATGCTTTTAATTCTTCTCTTGTTTATTAAACACTTAAACAAGATAGAATTAAGCCACACAACAATGAGTAAAAAAGATTTTATAAACATGTTAAAGAAATTTAAAATTTCTTTAAAAAATATCAAATTATACTCTTTAATTTTAAGTGAAAAAGACAAAATAAATACCATAGAGTGGGTAGAAAACAACTTAGATGAGATCGATGTAAATGCTTTATTTATTGATTTAAGGAAAGATGTTGAAAAAATAATTATAAATGAGCTTAATTCGTTTAATTATTTAATTTTTAAGGATTAAAACTAAAATTGGTCGTAAAGTGTTTTACAGTATAATCATTCTAAGGCTGCCTAACCAAAGGGTAACGGCCTTTGATTAATCAAATCTTGCCTTAGAGCGAATGAATGAGAACTTCGAATAATCATATTCTAGTAATTATTATACTACTATGTATAATAGTCAAGATTTATTAATGATTAACTTCTCCCTTTATGGGAGTTGCTAGAAACCTTTTTGCGACAATAATATCAAATAATGCTCAAAAAATATATTTTTATATAAACTATTCATTTTTATGTAAAAATCCTAAAATATCAGTTTTAAAAAAAGAAAACCATGAAAGATTTATGCACCCTGTAGGAGGGAGGGGAGGGGGAATCTGTATTTTTTGATTTAACACCTGCCCTAAAAAACACTTCAAAAACAGCAAAATCAAACTCAACAACAGTCCTATTTCAACTATTTAAAGACTTCAACAATGCAAATAATGAAAACAAGCACATGGATATATTGCTAGATATTGCTTTTTTATTATTGCTAATAAAAATACCACAATCAATAAAATATCCATTGACCCAGATGAGGAATATTTGTTTGAATATATCAATCAAGACTTTTTAGATATTGCTAATAACGTACATAATGATTTTAATTAAAACTATGCGCTTATAAAAACTATAAAAATAATTTATAACTTAGGTTATGAGGCTAATGAGTGTCTAAAATTAAAACTAAATAACAATAAAGACTATTCTTCTGCTTTAATTTTTACAGATGATCTTTTAGTCTCATACTAAATAAAGGAATGAAAAATGATTTTTAAGTTTTTAAATTTTGATGATAAAACAGTAAGAATGATTTATTTTGATGAAAGCTCTCATCTTAGTTTTTAACAACTAAGATGAGGGTGATTAAAACAATCACAAAAGCTATAATCTCATTCATAGTATCTCCTTTTTAAATAAAATTACCAAATTATATTTAAAAGGAAAATTTCTTACATAAAAGCTTCTTTAAACTTTTTCATTTTTATACAGTTTAAGATTTTTATTATTTTTTGTGAGTTTTTAAGTTATGTTTTGATTATATTTGATATAATTACCTTATAATTATAATATAATTATAAGGTAAAATATGAATTATGAATGGGATGAAGTAAAAGAGCGATTAAATATCGCTAAGCATAATGTTGATTTTAATGAGGCAAAATCAGTATTTGCAGATGAGTATGGCTTGGTTGTGTTTGATGAAGATCATTCAGATGATGAAGAAAGATTTTACCTTTTAGGAGTTAGTAATAAAGAAAGAATTTTGCTTGTGGTTCATTGCTATAGAGAAGGCGACACAATACGCATTATTTCAGCACGAAAAGCAACTGCAAAAGAAAAAAAACAATACAAGGATCAAAAATGAAAAAAGAAATAGATTTTAAAAATGCAATTAGAAATCCATATGTAGATAAAGAATTAAAAAGACAAGTAACTATCAATTTAAGTGGCAATGTTATTGATTATTTTAAAGAAATGGCTAAGAAAAAAGGCGTACCTTATCAAATTTTAATCAATATTTTTTTAAATGATTGTGTGAATAAAAAATTAGATATTGCAGTAGTTGAATGATTTTGTTTTTATAAAGCAAAGTAAAATTATAATTATTTTTACTTTGCTTTGTGATTAAAAAATTTATTACTTACTAGACTTTTCTCTTATAATCCTTTCTTTTTCACTCATAGGATATTGTTTGTCCCAAGCCTCCATAAGTTTTCTTTCTTGATCTGATAATTTAATATTATATGTTTTACTCATATATAAATAGCTTCTTGCAATATAGCCTTTAGAATAATTAGCAGGATAAAATCTTTTTGCTTTAAAGTCTGTATATACTTTACAATTTCCATATTGAGTGTATTCTAAATTCAAAGGAGCTTCAGCATATCTAAAATTACTTCTATCACCATTAACCTCACCTATGGCAGGAACTAGGTTTTGTTTATCAGCTTCCATTTTTGCAAAAAGTGGATCATTTTGACAAGCTTTTCTACCACCTTCCCTCCAGCAAGGTAAATGTTTTCCAAAGTTTTGGGCGCTCATAATATGTTCCCATTCTATGCGTTTTGCTCTTTGATTGATTTTACCTTTTTGGGTATATTCATTGCGTGGAGTGTATAAATCACTTTTAACCACTTCAAACTTAGTGTATTTTCCTTTTTTATTTGCTTTAAATGGAGCATTACAATAAAAATCATATTGATAAGCACTACCTAAGCTCTCATATAGCTTAACTAATTCTTTCTTGCTCTCATTAAAATTATCGCTAGCCAATAAAGATAAAGATGAGAATAATAGAATAGATAAGAGTTTTTTCATTGTTTTTCCTTGTTAGAATAAAAAAAGCCAAAGCGTTTCTAATCTTTCCCTCTAATTAAAGAGGGAATCAAAGCTAATAAGCCTTGACTATTATTATACAAATAAGTATAATAATAAAGATTAGATTTTGAAAAGTCAAATTAATTCACCTCATTTCTAAGGCAGGATTTGACTAATCAAAGGCCGTTACCCTTTGGTTAATCAGCCTTAGAATGATTATACAAAACATTTTC
>NZ_JAKMSK010000026.1:0-3877 GCF_025772605.1 Campylobacter sp. CNRCH_2016_0050h
GATGGATAGTAAAAGTATGCAAGATTTTGCAGATGGAAAACTTGCTTATAATACTTTCTCTCCTGTGTTTAAACCAAATGGTGGTAATGTAGTAAACATGGGGACTATTAATGCTAAAAACATTACTTTACAAGGTAATAAAGTAGTATTAGATGCTGATACTAGTTGGGATGAAGAAAAAAAGAATATAAAACTCAATCAAATCACAGCAGATAATATAGATTTAAAAGGTAATGAAGTTTATGTAGATATTTCTACTATAAATTCTAACAACCTAACTACAGAAGCAAAAAATAAAGGAATTGCTTATTTAAGTGCTACGGGTTATTATTATAATCCTACAAGAAAATACAATGATAGTATATTTACTAACAAAGGTGTAATGGATAAAACATATAATCAATATATTAGCATAGGATCTGATTTAGATTGGTGGCACTTTGCTAGGGGTTGGAATGAAAAAGCTGATTTTAGAAATAATGTAGCAGGAAATACCTTTAAACTTACTAATAATATAGATTTTAAAGCAAGTAATGGTCAAAACTATGCTAATTATTGGATAGATTTAAATGGTAATGGCAAAAAAGATGCTCATGAATTTACTAATATGATAGTAGGATATAAGGGCTTGTTTTATACCGATAGCGGGATGGAAATAGATTCTACTTTTAACAAAACATTTGACGGGCAAGGGTATACGCTTAAGAATATTAATATAGATACGACAGGATTTTTTTATCCTGGGAAGTATAATCTTAGTGAATATGTAGGTATATTTGGTAAAGCAGATGGAGCTAAATTTAAAAATATTAATGTAGATTATATGGGTGGAAGTGTTAAGGCATATGGATATGGTGGCGATGAAGAATATATTTATATACAAAAATACACAGGTGGTTTTGCTGGGAGTATTGAAAATTCAGAGATAGATAGTATTAATCTTAAAAATCTTACTTATATTTCTACCAGTAGCGATAAAAGTAAAATAGGATCTATATATTTAGGTGGATTTGTAGGCGAAATTAAAAAAACAAATACATCCAATGTTGTTTTAAAGGATATAGGTACTATTGAGGCTGTAGGAAATGCAGTTTCAGTTACTGGCATGTTTGCAGGTGGGTTTGCTGGTCGTATATCTGGCGGTAGAGAATTTATGTATATAAAAGATATTGCATTAGAAAATATAGATAGTATTATTGCTATAAATACTGCTGGTGGTAGCCAAGACTTATCTGCAGGCGGCTTTGCTGGTGCAATAGACAGTATGGCTAAAGATGGTTATATTTCGCATGTAAAATTAAATAATATAAATAATATTAAATCTGGTTCTGAGGATAAAATAGATGGTAATATTAATGCGGGTGGATTTGTAGGAAAAGTTGAAGTAAGCGAAAATTTTAATATTAAAGACATTGTTGTAAAAAATATTAATCATATATATACTGGAAAAAGTAGCTTATCTGAGAGTAATTCTGGTGGATTTGCTGGGAGTGCCTTTTTAAATGGTCGGAAAAATATGTTTTTTAGAAACATTTTTATAGAAAACATAGGCAATATTACTTCAAATAGTAACTCAGGTGGATTTATAGGGAGTGATTCTTATGGAGGAGCAAATTATGTTGATATAACTATAAAGGATATAGATAATATTCTAAGTACAAAAAACTCAGGCGGTTTTGTTGGTTTTAATAACGGTGGAAAATATTCTAAAATTTATATAAGTGATATTAAAAATATATCTTCTAAAAGTATTGATAAATTTGATAACTTGAGTAACAGCTTTAATTATGCAAGTGGATTTATCGGATTTAATAATTATGGAGAATTTTCAGATATTACAGTTAAAAACATAGGAAATATTTCAAGCATTTCTAATGGTTTTGCATATTCTGGAGGATTTGTAGGAGGATTTGATAGTGGAGAGTTTAAAAGAATTTCACTTGAAAATATTACTAATATAAATAGTATATCAAAATCTACTTCTTCTTACGCAGGAGGGTTTGCTGGAGGCTCTATAAATAATCCTTATGCTAGCTTTTATTTTACAAATATATATTTAAAAGATATTTTAAATATATCAAGTCATGGAGAAATGTCTATTTCCGGTGGTTTTGCTGGAGAAATTGTTAATACAGTAGAAGATAATTCTATTGTTTTTGATAGGATTAGTATTGATAATATCAATAACATTGAAGCTAAAGGAGGGTATTATGCTGTTTCAGGCGGTTTCTTAGGGGAGCTTGCATCTTTTTCCACGATAAAGGATATAAAATTAAGTAATATCGATAAGATTAAAGTTGAATCTTTAGGAACTGGCTCAGCATCTACTGGTGGGTTTGCTGGGAGAATCTCAAGAAGTTCGAAATTTGAAAATATTGTTTTAAATAATTTTGGAAATATCATAGGTAAAGACTCTGTAGGCGGTTTTGTTGGAGAAATATCTAGCAGTTCTTCATCGAATCCAAATGAATTTAATAATATTTCCTTAAATAATTTTGGAAATATCATAGGTAAAGACTCTGTAGGCGGTTTTGTTGGGTTTGATACTAGAGCAAAAATGAGTAATATTTCTTTAAATAATATTGATTATATCCAAGGAACTTATGCTGGAGGTTTTACAGGAAAGGGACTGGGTAATTATGGAAATATAGCATTAAACAACATTAAATATATCCAAGGAACTTATGCTGGAGGTTTTGCAGGATTTGGAACTGGAGGAAAAAATATCTATATATATTTTGATAAAGGAGCTATTATAGAAGGCTTAGAAAGTAGTGGTAAATTTTTTGGCCATTTAGATGAGTATTTTATTCCGAATACTGAAAACACTTATATTTATTACTATAAAGATGACTTAACTAATGCAACATCGGATCAAAAA
The DNA here is from genome assembly GCF_025772605.1 of Campylobacter sp. CNRCH_2016_0050h. Lineage (NCBI taxonomy): Bacteria > Pseudomonadati > Campylobacterota > Epsilonproteobacteria > Campylobacterales > Campylobacteraceae > Campylobacter > Campylobacter sp. CNRCH_2016_0050h. The sequence goes on from NZ_JAKMSK010000026.1 coordinate 2,882, forward strand.
TATTGGGATAAAGAAATCCGACTCCGTCCTATGATGATAATAGTCAAGGTTATATAGATTTTAAAACAGCAGCTTTAGCAGCTTTAAATGGCTTAAAGGAAATAGATTGTGGTGTTAGTAAGAAATGTTTAGTTTTTACAAAAGATTTTGAAGTTGAAAAACCATCTAATCCAAACTATCCAAGTAATGTTATAGTATCCAAACCATCACAAAATACAGATTATATCCCTAGCACAGAAGACATCATCAATGAAACAGCCACTTTAGATGAAAATGATCTTTATAAAGATATTATCATCAATGAAATCATATCCGATTTGAAAAATAAATATTACACCATTGATATAGCTGATTTGAAAGCTATTTTAGAAGCTTATAAAAATTTAGATAAAAATAGTGCCGAAGCTAGAACTAAGTTTATTATGGATTATTTCTTTGATAAAAATAATAAAGATAATCCATCAATAGAAATAGCTCAAAAAGAAATTTTTCAAAGCTTAGATTTTTTACTAGCTTATCAAGACAATGGCTTAGACAAAGCTAGTGATGATAAATTTGCAGATAATGAAGCTATGCAGGCTAAAGATAATATTTTAGCTGAAGTTTCAAATGCTCTTGAGAATAAAACAATTGCAAGTAATTTAGAAAATCTAAGTAATTTAAATGATAAAATCAACTCAGCCAACAATGACTTCAAAGAAGAAAACTATTACAAACAACTCAACGATTTAGCTTCAGCTTATAATAAGTATGTAGAATTAATTAATAAAGGCTTAGCAAGTAAAGATGATCAAGCTTTTAAAGATATTAGCAATGAGTTATTTGATTTAATAGCAAAAGTAGGAGATGAAACTGAAGCTATAGAGCGTTTGATTAAAGACTTTGAAGATTTAAAAATATCAGTAAGTGATGAATCTAGCGGACGCTTTGTTGTTAAAGGAGAATTATCAGCCATTAAAATACCTTATCCTATTTTAGCTTCTATTAAAGATGATA
>NZ_JAKMSK010000027.1:0-3019 GCF_025772605.1 Campylobacter sp. CNRCH_2016_0050h
ATCCAAAAATCACCTCACGGGGGGGGGGATACGATAATTTTCGTTTTAACTCAAACACTTTAAACCCTTTAAAAAACTATAAAAACTTTAATCTATTAAAACTTTCCCTACTCACTATACTTTCACTAAACTCTTTAGAAGCTGCCACCCAGGCAAATTATGATAAAGCTTCTAATACTTATGTAATTAAAAAACACCATTATAATAATAATGATGTTTATGATTATAATCTTGATACATATAAACTCTTAAGTGGTAAAAACTTCTATGGTCAAATGGCTAGCAATAAAAACCTTTCAAATATTACTTTAATCTATGATAATCCTAAAAACAAAGCTCATGAAAAAATGAATGATTTATATTTTAAACAAGACATACTCACTCCAAGTATTAAAGAAGATATTTTTGTAGTTAATGGCTTTCATAGTTCTAACTCAGCCAATACTACCCTAAATCAAATCAGCTATATACCTTTTTTAGTTTCAGCCTATACCTTTAATGCAAAAGCAAATAATAATACTCTAGTATTAAAAGCAGGGGAATTATCTTCAGTATATTATTTAAAACCTACCGATAAAGAAGTAATTAATCCTAAAGCTAGTGGCTTAGATAATAAATATAATTTTTTAATCACTCCAGCCATAGCAAGAAAAGGTGAAGCAAGTAATAATACTTTAAATTTCTTAAAAGATGCCTATGTAAATATGGGTGTTGAAAACACCTATACCCTACCTTTAAATGGTGCTCCTTATATCTTAGGTGCTTTTGGAGTTGATGCTAATACTAATAATAATACTGTGATATTAAATAAGGGGGTAAAGATAGACTTTCATACTACCCCTTATAAACAAAGCACTTTAGGGGATAATATTTTTGATGAGAGAATGACTCATGTAGTAGGAGCTTATACTTATAATGCTAATGCTAAAAATAATAAGGTTATTATAGATGGAGCTTCTTTATTAGTCCATGGTCCAAGTGGAGCTTATTCAACATCAGCTGCTACTCACTTAGGTGGAGCTTTTGTAGATGTAAATAACAATCAAAGCTATGAAGTAAGCAATAATAGTGTAATTATTAATGATTTAAAACTAGATTTAAGAGTGGATACTAAAAATACTCCATTAGCATACAATGCTATTTTAGTAGGAGCAGTTTATGGGGGTAAAATCATACAAGGTAATGCTTATAAAAACACCATAGATATAAAAGACTTACAAACCTTATTAGCATTAAATACTAATGTAGAAGTAAAAGCACTCTTAGACTTTTATGCAGGTATAACTAATAATGGTATAGCTAATGATAATAATATTAATATTACTCTTAAAAAGCCATTTGAAATCAATTCTAATTTTACAGGTAAAAATGAGTTTAATCTTTATGGTGGGGTAGCTACTAAAGGAGCTAGTAGAAATAGTATAAATATCAATGGAGACTTAACCAAAGGACTTACCACTGAAAATCATCAAGATAAAATTCAAATCACAGCAGCACAAACTCTAAGTTCTAAAGCAAATAATAACAATATTGTTATTAAAAACTCAAACATTGCTATGCCTTTATACTTATATGGAGTTAGTAAGGTTAGTTTAGATAATAAAGATTATTATGCAAGTAGTGCTAATGCTAATAGTATAGTTTTAGATAATGTAAAATCAGGTAGAAACCTCACTGCTATTATAGAAGCTGATAATTTAGAAAAAAACACTATAAAATATAATATGGTGCAATCTTTATCTAATGCTTCTAATATAGATAAAGGTTCTAAAATCATTTTAAGAGCTAATGAAAATGCTAATAATAATACTTTAAATATTAAAGATTATTCAAGTGCAGCTAGTTCTAATGTATATATTATTAATGCAAAAAATGAAAGCGCTAATAATACTTTTATCTTTGATAATTTAGCCCTAGGTACAGCTTCTGATAAAAGAGAAGGGGAAATAATAATTAGTGCAGGTATAGCTAAGAATACTCATGATAATTATACTCATATAAATAATTTAAATATAGATGAGTATAAAAACAACAAAGCTATATTTATAAGCGCTTCTGGAGTATATAGTGAAAATGATAAAAGCTATAATAATACCTTATATCTAAGTGGTAATACTAATATTTTTAACAATACCAATATAGATGTATTAGCAGGAAGTTTTTTACAAACTAAAAAAGACAATAACTTTGTATCAAAAGTTCTAACACATAAAAATGGTACTAATAATCATTTAGTATTAAATACAAATATAAAAGCAAATACTATTAATAACTTTGATCATTATAGCTTTATCTTAAAAGATGATACTAAAGCTTATTTAAATGCTAAAGAAGTGATTAATCTTTCTAAAGATAGTTCTATTAATGTATATACAAACAATAATGTAAAAAATAAAAGCATTATTTTAATGCAAAGTGAAAAAGGCTTTGTAGATGCAAATAATAAACACTTAAATCAAAAAGACTTACAAAGCTTATTAGAAACTATTACTAAAAACAATCAAAGCTTACATAAAAACATCAAAGCAAAAGTTCAAAAAGCTAAATACACTCTAAGTGTAAGTAAAGATGCAAAAAGCATAGTAGTGAATTTAAATTAAAACAATGCACCAAAAGGATTAATTATGAAAACACATAAACTATCAAATCACATCATACTCTCAGGCATAACAGTATCAATGTTATTTTCTCCACTAATGGCTTTACCTAGTGGGGGTAAATTTACTCATGGGACTAGTGGGACTATAACTTCTGGTAATGGTCATATGCAAATTAATGGCAAAGAAACAAACTCCGTCATTCAATGGGGTGGTGGTTTTAATATAGGTCAAGGTGAAAGTGTAAACTTTGGAGGTAATAGTAAAAACTACCTAAACATTGTTCATGGGACTAGTAAATCTACCATAGAAGGTGTATTAAATGCAAAAGGTAATAATGTCTTTTTAATCAATCCTAATGGAGTAATCATTACTAAAACAGGAACTATCAATGCTAATCGCTTTGTGGCTTCTACTTCGTC
>NZ_JAKMSK010000028.1:0-2271 GCF_025772605.1 Campylobacter sp. CNRCH_2016_0050h
AACCTTTAGTTGGTAGAGATGGCTTTTTAGTTATTGTTCATAAAAGCGGAAAATTTGGTGATATTCGTTCTTATAGTGAGATTAAAAACTATCCAAAATTAGTGAATAATCAATGGCAATACGCTCAAGATTTGGTTGCAATTTGTGAAGTTTATAGAACTGATACAAATAAGCCTTTTATAGTTGAAGTTGCATATAGTGAATATGTGCAAAAAACATTGAAAATGCCTACAATCTAGTATAAAATATAAAACAGCTTAATATAAGTTAAATACAAAAGCTTGATATATAAAATAAATAACCTATAACAAATTGTGTTATAATGACAAAGGATTAAATATACAAGGAAATATTATGGCTCAGGAAAAAGAGTATATACTTAATGAAAGTTTTAAAGCTTTATTAGAAAGTATTTTTTCTAATCCTGAACAATCACAAAAATTAATTAAAGCTTTTGAAGAACTTGTTAACGGTAGAGCAACTACTCAAAGATTGAATTTTGAAAATCTTAAAAATCAAGCTATAGAAGAAATAAGACAAGAGCTTGTAAGTAAAGATTTATTTCAATCAGAGATTAAAAGATTGGAAAGTTTAATTTATTCTGAAGTTGCAAGACTAGAAGGAATTATTAACACCAAAATAGCTGAAATTAAAACTGAAATAGCTGAAGTTAAAACTGAATTCTCAGAACAAATTTCTAGCGCTAAGCAAAAAGCACTTTATTGGCTTTTAGGTACTGCAGTAGCAACTACAGTAACTATACTTTCAAGCGTTTGGACTATGATAAATTTTATGCTAGAAAGCTTAAAATAAAAATTATTTAAAGTTTTTACTATATCTTGTTGATATATATTTTTATAGTTAGGATAACATAGTTATCCTATGAATTTAAGTAATGTTTTTCATATAATCATAAATTAAAGCTGTTCGACTAATAATAAAATTCTCAAAATCATCATTTAATAAATATTCAACCATATCTTTTGTTATAAAATGTGTTTCTAAATCTTTAAAAAATTGTTCTTGTTGATTATCTTGTATTTTTTTATTTAGCAACTCTTTTATATATGTGCTTGGATTTTTATTATTGATTTTATTATTATATTCTTTTGTAATAAGTGCTATATTTGCTATATTATTAATTATATTATCATTAGATGAGATAAAATTTTTTAGATATCTCTTTTCCTAATATTAGAATTTATAGGAAAAATATGATATTCTTCTAAAAATTCACTAAACTTCTTAAAAACTGTTTGCTTTTATCACTCTTAATCTTCTGGTTTAAAACCTATTATTTTTGCCATTATACCCCTATAGCTTTCAAAACTATTCATTGCTTGCATATTGCTAACTCTAAGAAGTCTAACTTTGTGATCTTGTTTGTAAAAAACTTTAAAAACACAACCACTTTCTTTGTGTTTTACTATATCATCTAAACCACACTTTTCTATAAACTCATAATCTTTAGCAAAAACTTCATTTTCCACATCAAATAAATCTTGAGAATAACCATTAGGATTAGCTGGATCATAAGTATAAGAACTTACTACACATTCTCTCATAGCTTTTTGTATTTCTTCTTGGGATAATTTTTCCATTTTACCTCCTTTTTTCTTTCTATTATGATATAAATAATTTAATGTATAGTTGAGAATTTTATTTTTTAAATTTCTTATATATTTCTCTTCGATGTCCTATTTCGAATACAAAAATAAACAATTCATTATCATTAATTTCAGCAAGCATTCTATAATTACCCACTCTAAATCTATAAATACCTTTTAAATTACCCTTAAGTTCTTTTGCTAATTTTTTTGGATTATCTGATTCTATTAAATTTTTAATAATCCAGCTCTTAATAATTCTTGCTACTTGCTGATCAAGTTTTTCAATTGATTTTTTGGCGCTACTTGAGAATTTTATCTCATACATTTTTAAATACTTCTTCAAAGCTATAAATATTATCTTTTTTAGCTTCTTTGAGTGAAATTAAAATTTTATTTTCATCTAAATTTAACTCATCTTCTATTTTTTCTAAAATAGTATCTCTTATAAATTTTGATAGTTGTAAATTATTAATTGCTAGATATTCTTTTAGTAAAATATCTTCTTGATCACTAATTCTTAACGATATTGTTCTCATGATTTTACCTTTGTATTATTTGTAATACATTATAACACATTTTATAATCATCACAAAATAATATTTTATCTTAGTGCTTTTAATCTTCACATTGAAACAATAAAATAAGTATAAGAAATTAATTT
>NZ_JAKMSK010000029.1:0-2077 GCF_025772605.1 Campylobacter sp. CNRCH_2016_0050h
CGTAATGTATTCATTAATACTATAATAATTATTCAAACTAGCATTGAGTTTTCTAAACCAACCAAAGCCTTTGCTTTCATTTTTAAAATAATTATCTTCTATAAAAAGTCCATTATCATTAACCTTACCTATACTTATCTTAGCACTATAACTTAAGGTATTATTCTCAAAGCCTCTAAATAAACCTTCTAAACCCATACTACCTACATTAGAATGTTTATTAATACTATAATCTTCAAATATGTTTGAAAAAGGTTCATCTTTTAATATCTTATGATAAATACTAGAAGTAAAGTATAAAGATGAATTAGTATTAATCCATACAGGATAAGAAAAGTCTATACCGAAATTTCTAGAAGTACCACTAAAACCAACCTCTTGATAATCTCCACCTAAAGAATAAGAGCCTTGAGATACACTTGGAGTAATTTTTAAATTTCCTAAAAAGAAAGTATAACTAGCCCCATAGTTAATTTGTTTTTCATTGCTTGATTGTAAGTAAAAATTATAATAATCTCCCATATTAAGTATAGAATTAAATCCCATACTAATACCAGCTCTAATATCCCCTGCACTTTTAATACCATAATTATCAGCATATAATAATACATTAGCCTTAGTATCAGGAACTACTTCTATAACTACATCAGTTTCTCCTACATTCTCTCCTGCTTGTAAGCCTGCTAGGGTTTGAATGCCATACATTTCATTGACTTTATATACACTATCTTCTATTAATTTAGTAGAGATGATTTTACCTTTGATTCTTTCATTAAGCTTACTTTCTATGAAATAATCTTTTATAGTAGTATTATTCTTTATTATATACTTACCTAATGTTCCCAAAGCTATGTTTATTTGCACACTATCTTCAAATTCTTGTTGGGGTACATAAGCTGTTGCAGCAGGATAGCCATTAACTTGGAAATAATAAGCAATAATATTAGATATATCTTGTAAATCTTGCAAACTAAATTTTCTAGTGCTAAACTCACTAATGAGTATTTGTAAATCTTCTTCTTTAATACCTAGCTTTTCAAAGCTAGTGTTTTCATTAGTGATGATGAATTTGTATTTGGTTATTACTTCTTTAGTGGTGGTAGTATTAGTTTGATTACTTGAGTTAGTAGAGTTAGTGTTAGAACTATTGTTTGTTTGATTATTTGGATTACTTGTATTATTGTTGGTATTGGTTTGATTGTTTAATTTGGTAGTGTTGTTATTAAAACTATGATTGTTTGAAGCATTATTGGTATTAAAGCTATTATTAGTTGAATTAAAATTATTGTTTGTTTGATTATTTATACTAGAGTTAGTGTTAGCTTTGTCATTGTTTGTGTTAGTGTTAGTTTGGTTATTTAGGTTGGTAGTGTTATTATTAGTTTGATTGTTAGTTTCCTCATTAGTTTTATCTTCTTGATTTAGTTTTTCTTTTAAGGCTTTCTTTTTTTCTTCAAAGTCTTTTTTAGCTTCTTGAGTTTTTTTATAATCATCTTTAGTTTTTAGATTTTCTTTGATAGCTTTGTTTTGAGGGAGATTTCTATCAGGAGATAATTCTATAACCTTTTCTATATCATTTTTAGCTATGATAATACTTCCATTATTAGCATAGACTAAAGAGCTAATTGCTATAGTGCTAAGTAAAAGTTTTTTCATACTTATTTTTTCCTTTTAATGACGTGTTTTAATTTTAAGTTTTTGTTTTTCAATATTTATATTGATTAATTAAAATATTTTTAATATGAGTGTATTCATTAATATACTCATTATATACACTAGGATAAATCCTAGTGTTTAGTGTTTAATTTTTTATGTATCAAAGCTGTAGATTATAATCCCCCAACTACACAAGGATTCATAGTTTTATAATTATCACTGACTATGCAAGTTTTACTTTTTTGTACTAAAGAAGTTTCATCTATTTCTTCAGTTTCTTCTTCTTCATTTAAAGTTTCATTACCTATAGAATTAAAAGTAGAACTTTGTTCAAATGCTAAAGAATCATCAGGTTTATTATCAATTGGTGGTTCTACTGGGTCAATAGGTTTATCAGGTATTTCTATTTCACCACCACCAT